>CAYQWD010000472.1:0-2487 GCA_964420955.1 uncultured Paludibacter sp.
TCTCTGACAGAAATTGCCACACCGCATATTGCGGGCTATTCCAAAGACGGAAAAGCGACAGGAACACAGATGAGTGTTCAGGCTGTCAGTAAGTTTTTTGGATTAGGACTTGAAAACTGGCAGCCAACAGGTGTTGAACCACCTGCAAAGCCTGTTTTTGAGATTGATGGAACAGGGCTGAGTGAACAGCAAATTATTTCAAAAGCCATTTTGCATACCTACGATATTCGCAACGATGACAAGGATTTCAGAAACAATGTAGCTCAGTTTGAACAACTTCGGGGCGACTATCCAACCCGCAGAGAGTTTCCTGCATTTACGGTAAACGCAAGAAATGTAAATGATAGTATTTTAGAAAAATTATCGAAGTTAGGATTCGGTATTTTACCACAGAGATAGCGGAGAAGAAACAAAGAAAAAAATGGAAGATGACAAACTCACTGAACTGATTATTGGATGTGCTATCAAGGTGCATCGTTCATTGGGTAAGGGTCTTTTAGAATCTGCTTATCAGGAATGTTTGTTTTTCGAACTAAAAAAAGTAGGATTATTTGTAGAAAAAGATAAGCCTTTTTCTTTGGTTTATGAAGAAGTGAAATTGGATTGTGGCTATCGAATAGATTTACTGGTTGAAAGGCAAATTGTTATAGAATTAAAATTAGTTGAAACTCTGAATGATATACACACTGCACAAGTATTGACGTATTTGAAACTTTCTAATTGTAGAATTGGTTTATTAATTAATTTTAATGTTACTCAAATAACATCTGGAATTAAACGATTTTATAATAAATATTACACAGAACCACTCAGTTGACTCTGTTTTACTCAGTTTTCTCTGTGGTTAAAGATATAAAAACATCATAAAAAAAGTATTATGAAACAAAAAGCAGACATTGGATTAATCGGGTTGGCTGTAATGGGCGAAAACCTGGTATTGAACATGGAAAGCAAAGGCTTTACAGTGGGCGTTTATAACCGTTCGGTTGAAAAAGTGGACAAATTTATGTCCGGTCGTGGTGCCGGAAAAAACTTTATCGGCGCACATTCAATAAAAGAATTGTGTGATTCGTTGGAAAAACCTCGTAAAGTAATGATGCTTGTAAAAGCCGGACAAGCTGTTGATGATTTTATCGAACAACTGATTCCTCATTTGGAAGCAGGCGATATCATTATTGATGGTGGAAATACTCATTTTCCTGATACCATTCGACGTACCAAATACGTAGAAAGCAAAGGTATGTTGTTCATCGGTACCGGAGTTTCGGGCGGTGAAGAAGGTGCATTGTTAGGACCTTCGATTATGCCTGGCGGTTCACCAGCAGCATGGCCAGCTGTAAAACCTATATTACAGGCTATTTCGGCTAAGGTTGAAGGCAACGTGCCCTGTTGCGACTGGGTTGGCGAAGGTGGTGCAGGTCATTTCGTAAAAATGGTGCACAATGGTATTGAGTACGGCGATATGCAAATTATCAACGAAGCCTATCAGATAATGAAAGACTTGTTAGGTATGAGTGCTGATGAAATGCACGAAGTTTTCAAAGTATGGAATGAAGGAGATTTAGATTCATATTTAATTGAAATTACCCGCGACATTCTGGCTGTAAAAGATGAAGACGGAAGTCCGCTTGTGGATAAAATACTCGATACAGCCTGTCAAAAAGGGACGGGTAAATGGACAGGCGTTTCGGCGCTCGACTTGGGTGTGCCTCTAACTTTGATTGGAGAATCGGTTTTTGCACGTTGTTTGTCGGCTCAGAAAGACCTTCGCGTAAAAGCTTCGAAAGTAATAAGCGGACCTGCTATCAGTTTCAGTGGCGACAAAGCACAACTTATTGCCGATTTGAAAGATGCGTTGTTCGGAGCAAAAATTATTTCGTACGCTCAGGGTTATCAACTCATGCGCGAAGCTGCCAAAGAATATAACTGGAACTTGAATAACGGAGGTATTGCACTCATGTGGAGAGGTGGATGTATTATTCGTTCAACATTCCTGGGTGATATAAAAAAGGCATTTGATGTAAATCCTGAATTGGAAAATCTGCTGCTCGATCCTCATTTTAAAGCTATTGTAGTGAATGCTCAAGCAGGTTGGCGTCGCGTTTGTGCTACTGCTCTCACCAACGGTATTCCTGTACCTGCGTTAACCTCGGCACTTTGTTACTTCGATGGTTTTCGCACTGAACGTCTGCCCGCCAACTTACTTCAAGCACAGCGAGACTATTTTGGTGCACATACCTATGAACGCATAGATAAACCTCGCGGTGAATTTTTCCATACTAACTGGACCGGACGCGGTGGCGAAACCGCTTCAACTACTTATGTAGTGTAAAATATCTATATATAAATTTAAATCGCCCATTACTCACAGTTGAGTGATGGGCGGTATTTTTTTACCCTGTTATGCTAGTGTTAAATTTGATATATTATGGTAATTAGTCGAGCCTTAAAAAGCCCATTTACGATTATAAAAAATTAAAAAAATGT
>CAYQWD010000473.1:0-2480 GCA_964420955.1 uncultured Paludibacter sp.
TATCGAAAACGCGCTGCTGCATAATTTTTGAAGCACGGAGGAAAGGTTTGCGTACAATGAGGAATACTTTTTCAGCCAAACCGGCTAAATATATTGCTTCTTCGCATGCAGTATCGCCACCGCCAACCACCGCAACTTTGCGTTTACGGTAGAAAAATCCATCGCAGGTAGCACATGCCGATACTCCTGAACCTGCATATTTCTGTTCATCGGGCAAGCCCAGATATTTGGCTGTAGCGCCGGTAGAAATAATCAATGTGTCGGTTTCAATCACTTTTTCACCATCAATCGTAACTTTGAAGGGCGCAGCCGACAAATCGGTGGCAGTTGCCATACCGAAACGAATATCTGCTCCGAAGCGTTCAGCCTGCTTTTTCAGGTCTTCCATCAATTCCGGTCCTGTAATTCCTTCGGGATAACCCGGAAAGTTTTCAACTTCGTTGGTAGTGGTCAACTGACCGCCCGGCTGCATTCCTTCGTACAAAACCGGTGCAAGATTGGCTCTCGAAGCATAAATTGCAGCTGTGTAACCCGCAGGACCTGAGCCTATTATTAAACATCTTACTTTCTCTGTCATAAATATATTTGTTTTTTTGTTTCGTGTTACGCTTTTCGTGTTACCCGTTTTGTGTTTCAAGTTTGAAAGTTTCGTGTACATATTTTTCGTATTCACCTTTTGGGGTTCTTTGTTCTTACTCTTTTTCTTATTCCCCTTTAGGAGTTATATCACCTTAAATCATTCACTATCACTCCTTTGAATTTCAATTTGTCGAAAATAAAATCTGAATCAGTAACTTTTATGCCTTTTTGATAGTTTGTTAATGTGAGCAGAGAAATATTTCCGTTTTTTTCAGTTACTGCCACCGAAAACGGATTTTTTGACACTTTGTCAATGCGCACTTCTATCAAAGTGAAATTGTCGTTTTTAACTTTCGAAACCAATTCAACAATATCATAGCGTGCCGATTTTGTTTTGCTGAACCGAGTGTTGCATTTGCTTTTATAAGCGCCGAGTATTGTCAGCGGATTGGTTTCTATCAATTCCTGTTCGGTTGGTTCGGTTATCGAAACCTCGTTAGCTTCGGTGTTCAGTCCCCATTGTGTTTTACCATCGTACCACACTTTCACAATGTCAGAGTCGATATGGAATTTTTTACCCTGCATAATAAACTTTCCCGACATCGACTGCGAATTTACAGCATTTTTCTGACCTACGGAAAGAGTAAATTCCGTTCGAAAAGGTGTGGACTTCAATGTGTTCAATAAATTGATGATAAGCGCTTCTGCATCAGTGCTTTTTTGTGCGAAGATTGTGGATATCGAAATAATTGATAGTATGATTGAAAATTTTAATTTGTGCATAATGTTGTTTTTTTTAATGGTTATTATGGCTTGTCAGTTTTGAAATTACAAATAGCGTGCAAAAAACAATATGGAATAATGATTGACGATAACTGTTCATTTTATTTAAATCCTTTTATTTTTGGGAAACCTCTACGAGGTTAGGTTTTATTACATTGTATTTCCCCCAAATGAATTTGGGGGTTACGCACAGGGTACACCTACGGTGTTTTATCTGTATTTATATCGCATTTTTTTTAGATAAAAACATTTTGCATTATCATTAATTTTCACAGTTTATCCTTACAGGATATTCAAAGAAAAAGCTGATATAGCAATCATTGTTGAATTTAAACGTTGTATAAATAAATAATTATAAAACACCTGTGGTGTTACGTACATATTATTCTTACAGGAAATTCAAAGATAACGCTGAATAATAATCAATTTCGAATTAAGAAATATGTATTATAAAAATGCAAAACACCGGAGGTGTTACCTTTGCGTAACCCCCAAATTTATTTGGGGGGGAATAAACGAAATGTGTAAACAACTCCGTAGGAGTTTACCTTCTCTTTATAAAAATCAATCATTAAAAAGATATTTTTCATCAAACTCAATACCATGTTCAATAAGTAAAGCTTTCAGTTCATCTTCAAAGCTGGTAATACGATGATGTTCTTTTTGATTTTTAATATAGTTAATAATCATGTCTTTGTCTTTTTTACTATAAGATAGAGCACAATAACCTTCTGCCCAACATTCGAATTTTGGAAATTTTCCTGATTCAGTAATCCATGAATTTGTAGCAGTTTTTATTTCTTTAATGAAATCAGCTAATGCGATAGTAGAATGCAAGTCACAAAAAATATGTATGTGATTTTCAGTACCATTAATACGATATAAAACACTTTTTCTGTTTTTTACGATTCCCCAAATGTATTTGTACAATTCTTCATGAAGCATTTCGGGTAGTGTATTTCTACGTTTATATGTGCAAAAAACAATATGGAATAATGATTGACGATAACTGTTCATTTTATTGATGTTTTTATATTTTTTGGGAAACCTCTACGAGGTTATTTTTTATTACATTGTATTTCCCCCAAATGAATTTGGGGGTTACGCACAGGGTACAC
>CAYQWD010000474.1:0-851 GCA_964420955.1 uncultured Paludibacter sp.
TGAGCCTTACGCGAACTATGGTAACACGAATAATTTCGTATACAAAAATAAAAGACAAAAGACTTACAAAAACAGCATGTATAAAAACAATTTCATCGGCTTCAGGGTGTAAATGCGATGCAAATAATAAACTGACAGTCAAAAACGATGCTATAAAAACAGTTAGAATAGCCATAAATCTGAACATTTCGGACAGATTGTTAAGCATTGAGAAATTGCGGGGAGAAAATTTCAGAATAATTTTTTCGAAAAGTTTTCGGGAGATAATTGAGAGGGCGAAAAGAATCAGAATTGCAAATTCACCGATATGATAAAAATAAGCATAACCAGTAAATAATTCTTTTAGCGTTATTATTAAATGAGAAATAATTAAAAAAATTACAGTCGAACCAATAAACCAAAGCAGTATTTTACGATATCTAACAAAAATATAAATTAGTAGTATTGCATTTACACCCAGAGCTATTGTCATGGCCGGCTTATCGCCGTAAAAATCTTGCAATACCATAAAGATCATCAATGGTAAAAAATGCAAAACCGGATTAAAAAACGATTCGATAATTTGATTTCGCAACTTATTCATGTGTTTAAGTTTATTGAATAATATCTGTATTAACAACAAGTTACACAAAAATAAGTTCGACAAAAACAGTTTTTTAACCCTTATAAGTCATCATCCGGCTCACATACTTGCCAATAATGTCGAATTCAATGTTTACTTGAGTTCCGGGTTTTATTTGATGAAAGTTCGTATGCTCGTAAGTGTAAGGTATTATGGCTACTTGAAAACTTCTGTCGGTGGGATTACAAACAGTAAGGCTCACACCGTTCACAGTAACTGACCCTTTATC
>CAYQWD010000474.1:861-2462 GCA_964420955.1 uncultured Paludibacter sp.
GTCATATAACCTTTACGCGCCATTTCCTTGTCGAACTCATATTCGAAAGTGAAATACCAGCTACCATCTGCTTCCATCACTTCGGTACAGTATGCGGTTTGGTCCACATGTCCTTGCACAATATGTCCATCGAGGCGCCCATTCAATAACATGCTTCGCTCAAGATTTACTTTGCTTCCAACTTCAAGTTTTCCTATGTTGGTTCTATCCAAAGTTTCCTTAATGGCAGTTACGGTGTAAGTGTTATCTTTTTTTTCCACTACAGTAAGACATACGCCGTTATGCGCCACGCTCTGATCAATTTTTAGCTCGCCAACAAACGAACATTCCATTGTGATATGAAGATTTTCTTTCTCTTTTTGCAATGCCACCACGCAGGCAGCTTCTTCAATTATTCCTGAAAACATATAATACAATTAACCTCTCCCTGACCCTCTCCAAACGAGAGAGAATGCTCATTTAATTGAGCTTAGTTCATTGAAAGTATTTTTAATAAAATAGATATTAATTCTTTAAATCCTTGTATTTTAGCAAAAAATGACATAAAATTGCTCACTCCTTCTCCTTTGGAGAAGGTTGGGAAGAGATCAAGTATTTCTTAAACTCCTCAAAATCCTTACTCATTGCGATACTTCGCTTTTCACCTTTCATGAATTCCTCTAGTTTTACTGGAATTTCAACTTTCTCACCTAAAATTCTTTCAACCGTTTCGAGGAATTTAGCTGGATGTGCTGTTTCTAAAAAGACGCCAACTTCACCCGGTTGCAACATATCTTTTAATGCCCTGTATCCGCAGGCACCATGTGGATCAAGCAGATAACCGGTTTTCTTAATGCAGGTTTTCAGGGTTTCGGCTATTTGTTCATCGGTGTAACTTGCGCCACTTATCTCTGCCGAAATTGCTTCATGCGAATGCTTGTACAAATCTAAAATACGTGCAAAATTGCTGGGGTCGCCTACATCCATTGCATTGGCAATAGTGGCTACTGAAGGACGCGGTTTGTACTCGCCTGTTTTAAGATATTCTAAGAAAATATCATTTCGGTTATTGGCAGCAATGAAGCGTTTCACAGGCAATCCCATACGTTTAGCAAAAATTCCGGCTGTAATATTTCCTAAATTTCCACTGGGGACACAAATCACCATATTGTTGGCGGCTTCTTCCGAAATTTTTTTCAGTTGTGCATAAGCATTAAAATAATAAAAAGCCTGTGGAAGAAAACGCGCCACATTGATTGAATTTGCCGATGTTAATCTCAACTTTGTATTCAGTTCTTCGTCAATAAAAGCAGTTTTTACCAGTGCCTGACAATCATCGAAAGTACCATCAACTTCGATAGCTGTGATATTCTGTCCAAGAGTTGTAAACTGACATTCCTGAATTGGACTTACTTTCCCTTTAGGATAAAGCACATACACATGAATGCCTTCAACACCCAAAAAACCATTAGCTACAGCGCTTCCGGTATCACCAGAAGTTGCCACTAATACATTTACCAAACGGTTTTCATTTTCCGAGCGCTGAATAAAATAACTCAACATACGGGACATAAACCGTCCTCCCACATCTTTAAAAGCTAAGGTTGGTCCGTGAAACAACT
>CAYQWD010000475.1:0-2458 GCA_964420955.1 uncultured Paludibacter sp.
GATATTTCAAAAGACAATCTTATCAATCAATCGATTAATTTGATTGCAAAATTCCCAACAATTATTGCATATGCATATAATGTTTTAAGACATTCGCAGCAAGGACGCTCATTGCATGTACGTCATCCAGACGAAAATAAATCGGTTGCTGAAAATTTTCTTTACATGATGAAAGGTACAGATAATTATACCGAACTTGATGTGAAAATACTCGATTTGGCACTTATTTTACATGCCGATCACGGTGGAGGAAATAACTCAACTTTCTCGGTACGTGTAACGAGTTCGACAGAAACTGACACTTACTCGGCAGTAGCTGCTGGTATTGGATCGCTAAAAGGTCCATTACATGGTGGTGCAAACTTAATGGTGAAAGCCATGCTGGATAACATGAAAGAAAACGTGAAAAACTGGAAAGATGTAAAAGAAGTAGATGAATATTTAATAAAAATTCTGAACAAGGAAGTTTTCGATCGTACCGGTTTGATTTATGGTATTGGACATGCAGTATATACTGTAAGCGATCCACGTGCTGGCTTGCTTAAAGAAATGGCTCGTGAACTTGCCAAAGAAAAAGGTCGTGAAAAAGAGTTTGCATTTATGGAACTTATTGAAAACCGATCTATCGAAGTGTTTATGAAGTACAAAGGCGAAAAAGCCAAGCAGACCTGTATCAATGTTGATTATTATTCAGGATTTGTATATGATGCAATAGGGCTTCCCAAAGAAGTATTTACACCACTTTTCGCTATGGCTCGAATTGTTGGCTGGACTGCACATCGCATTGAAGAATTAAACTTTTCAAGTAAACGAATTATTCGTCCTGCATATAAAAATGTACGTGAAAAACAGCCCTTTATACCCATGGCGAAACGTTAGAAGCATATTTCCAAAATTTCAATAGAAATATTTAATGTGAATTGAATAAAAAAAGATTACAAATATTTAAAATTTTATACCTGGTAAATTTCCTGATAAGGGAAATTTGGAGAGTTTTTATATATGGAGAAAATTAAAGTACAAAATCCGGTAGTAGAACTAGATGGAGACGAAATGACCCGAATTATCTGGTCATTTATCAAAGAACAGCTTATCCTTCCTTATCTCGATCTTGATATCAAATATTACGATTTGGGAATTGAAAACCGCGATGCAACGAACGATGAAGTTACTGTAGAA
Source organism: uncultured Paludibacter sp. (assembly GCA_964420955.1). Lineage (GTDB taxonomy): Bacteria > Bacteroidota > Bacteroidia > Bacteroidales > Paludibacteraceae > Paludibacter. The sequence continues at coordinate 1,180 of CAYQWD010000475.1, forward strand.
GCTGCCCATGCCATCAAAAAATACAATGTGGGTATAAAATGTGCCACCATCACTCCCGACGAAGCTCGCGTTGAGGAATTTGGTCTGAAAAAAATGTGGAAATCGCCCAATGGAACATTGCGTAACATAATTGGCGGTACTGTTTTTCGCGAACCTATTATTTGTTCCAATGTTCCGCGTTTAGTTCCAGGGTGGACGCAACCTATTGTTATAGGTCGTCATGCGTTTGGCGATCAGTACCGTGCAACCGATGTGGTAATTAAGGGAAAAGGAAAACTAAAAATGACTTTTACCAACGAAAACGGCGAAACACGTGAATGGGAAGTGTATGATTTCAAAGGTGATGGTGTAGCCTTAAGTATGTACAATACCGATGAATCCATTTATGGTTTTGCCCGTTCATCATTTCAGGTGGCGCACGATAAGAAATGGCCTTTGTATTTGTCTACAAAAAACACCATACTGAAAGCTTACGATGGTAGATTTAAAGATATTTTTCAGGAAGTATACGAGACAGAATTCAAAGATAAATTTGCTGAAGCAGGTATTGTATATGAGCATCGCCTTATCGATGATATGGTGGCTGCTGCTCTGAAATGGAATGGAGGTTTTGTTTGGGCATGTAAAAACTACGATGGTGATGTTCAGTCGGACACAGTTGCACAGGGATTTGGATCATTAGGACTTATGTCATCGGTGCTGGTTACTCCCGATGGAAAAACCGTGGAAGCTGAAGCGGCGCACGGTACGGTTACGCGCCATTACCGTCAGTATCAGCAGGGAAAGGAAACTTCTACTAATCCTATTGCTTCCATTTTTGCATGGTCGCGTGGTTTGGCTCATCGTGGAAAACTCGATAACAATCAGCCGCTTATAGATTTTTGTCATAAACTTGAACAGGTTTGTATAGAAACTGTTGAAGGCGGGCAAATGACAAAAGATTTGGCAATGTTGGTACACGGTGAAAATATCTCAGGTGCCGATTATCTGAACACACAGGAATTTTTGGTTGCCATAAAAAGCAATCTTGATATTAAATTGAGTTAAAATTTTTAGAATTTGAAAGAAAAAAGCTGGCAAAATTGGTCAGCTTTTTTTGAATAGATTATAACTTCATTTAATTTTGAACCTACAGTTTGTTTCATTTCAAACGTAATATTTACAGTACCCATTTAGCCGGAGTATTTGCTAATTCTTAAAATCTGAATACAATGAAACAATTAAGTAGTCGAGCCTTAAAAACTGCATAAACAAAAGAATATCAATAAAATAAATCTAA
>CAYQWD010000476.1:0-2433 GCA_964420955.1 uncultured Paludibacter sp.
ATCAGAAAATTGTTCATGGTATTCCTATCGCTCAGGCATTGGGTGTTGCGGGCTTGTCAACGGCACCTAGTTTCGCTCATTTATTTAGGCTCATACCATGAATCAGCTCCCCGTATTAGAAATTAACAACATTGGCAAAGCCTACCGAACCTATTCTAGTAATTTAATGCGCTTTGCTTCTTGGTTTGGTATTAAAACCAAGGCAATACAAGAAACATGGACGCTCAAGCACATTAACTTTAAGCTAATGCCAGGTGAAGCCGTCGGCATTATTGGCCAAAATGGCGCGGGTAAAAGTACCTTACTTAAAATTATCACAGGTACACTCAAGCCCAGTACTGGGAATGTGGTTGTACGCGGCAAAATTGCCGCCATTTTAGAATTGGGTATGGGTTTTCATCCCGACTTAACTGGCCGTCAAAACGCTTACCATGCAGCAGGACTAATGGGTTATACCCATGCACAAATTGACAGTGTTATTGATGATATTGAAGCATTTGCTGAAATAGGTGACTATTTTGAACAACCTGTGCGTGTTTATAGTAGTGGTATGCAGGTCAGGGTTGCATTTGCCGTTGCTACCGCTTTTCGTCCCGAAGTGTTGATTATTGACGAAGCGTTAAGTGTTGGAGATGCCTATTTTCAACATAAAAGTTTCGAGCGTATTAAGCAATTTAGAGAAGCAGGTACGAGTTTGTTGTTTGTTTCTCACGACAAAGCGGCCATTTTAGCACTATGTGACAGAGCCATTTTGCTTGAAAAAGGTCAAGTGCTTAAAGACGACGAGCCTGAAGCGGTAACCGATTACTACAATGCTTTAGAAGATGGTAGAACAGTGACCATTTCGGGTACAGGGGAAGCACAAGTTGTCGAGATAGGTCTTTATAATCAAAACAATGAATTGGTTGAGATGGTTAATGTGGGAGAGGCAGTTAGCTTACGGGTCACTGTACAGGTAAATGCCGATTTGCCTTCTCTTGTCTTGGGTTATGGTATTAAAGATAGATTGGGACAAGTGCTTTTTGGTATAAATACATATCTTACTAATCAAAAAATATCTAATGCAAAAAAAGGAGAAAAATATAGTTTCTCAATAATTTTTAATGCTAACTTCGGTGTTGGTTCCTATTCTGTTCAAACAGCATTACATGCAGATGGGTCTCATATTAATGCAAATTATGAGTGGATAGATTGTGCTTTATTTTTTTCAACTTTAAACATCAGTAATGATAGTTTTGTTGGTTTGGTCTGGTGTCCTACCAAAATTTTAATATCAAAACTTTAGGAGTTAGTGATCTAAGTGTTTGTGCTATCTATTCCCTTTTATAAAAATGAATCTTACATAGACTATTTTGTTGATTGGTATAAAAAAAATGCACATGAGCATCTTTTCATAGATGATGTTCTTATTATTAATGATTGCCCTAGTAGTGAAGGGTCTGTTTATTTAAATGCAGTGTGTAAAGAGAACGGATTTACGTATCTTTGTAATAAAGAAAATATTGGCTATTTAAAGACATCAAATAAAGCGCTTTTAATTGCAAAAGAAAAAAATAAGGGCCTTATTTTACTAAATAGCGATACTATACCAGTTGGCTCATTTGTTTCTGAGTTGGTTAAATGTTTTTCAATCGATAATAATCTAGCAATTGTATCACCCAGATCGAATAATGCTACGATATGTAATATGTATGCAGAAGCCCGTTTTTATGAAAATGAGGAAGATTTTGATGCATTCGTAGAAGATCATGCTTTTTTCAAAAAGTATACACCAGAGCTAAGCTATTCTCCAATTAGTACTGGTTTTTGTTTCGCAATTAAATCCAGTGTGATACAAGACTTTGACTCATTTTCATTAGAATTTTCTCCTGGCTATGAAGAAGAAAATGATTACTGTTTAAGAGTTACAGAAAGAGGTTTTAGAGTTGGTATTGCCAATCATGCATTCGTCGCTCATTTAGAGGGAAGGTCGTTTGGGTTAAATAAAAATAGAAAATCCCTTATGGAAAAAAATCACCAAATGATGATTGAAAAATATCCTTACTATTATCGTTTAATTAATGCATACCATGCAGGGATTGGTCATAAATGTGTTTTGAAGGTTTCAGAGGCTTTAAATAATGAGCGAAGAAACTTATTGGTTGATGCGTCGGCTCTATCCGCTCATTTTAATGGAACAAACAAGCTAATTTTAGAGATTATATCTAGTTTGCTTAGTTCTAGTATAAACTTTGATGTTATTGCTTCAGAAGATGCTCTATTGTTTCATGACTTATCTATGATTAATGGTATTTACAGGGTAGATAAGCCTAACCAAATGTATGAAAAGGGTTTAAAGATTGGCCAACCGTTTGATGTTGATTCTTTGTTATTGATACCTAACCATTCTTTGAAATCTATTTGTATTTTTTTTGATGTCATTGCTCATGATTG
>CAYQWD010000477.1:0-2405 GCA_964420955.1 uncultured Paludibacter sp.
TGTTTGAGACCAGCGCGTCTACCAATTCCGCCATCTGGGCGTTAGCGGCTACAAAAGTAAGTTTTTTTTCGGAACTGACAAACAATTGTTCACTAAAAAATTTTAATCACTTTTTGGTTTTTTATTCCCAAGAAATTCTTTACGTTTTCCTGCGAACACTTCATATTTATTGAAATAACATTCGAGCGCTCCGTTCAGTAAAGGTATGCGAGTTGAAGGTTTCATTCCAATTTTGGCAAGGCAATCTTCGTGCGAACTTATAACCCAGAATGTACTTCCATTAAATTTATGTTTCATAGTACTTCCCAAATCGGCATAAATTTCAAAAATATCCGAGGAGGTAATAAGGAGGATTTGTTACCACAAGGCACTTATCAGCAGGCGCATCGAGGTCTTTAACTCCTTTTTGACTAATTTCGATATACTTTCCAAGTCCAGCACTGTTAACATTTTGCTGGGCAATTTTTATAGCGCGATGTGAAATATCGTAACCATAAATTTTATGTGAAAAAACTCTTTCTTCAGAATCATCGTGATATAGCTCATCGAAAAGTTCCTTTTCAAAATCGTTCCATTTTTCAAAACCGAACTCAGGGCGGAAAATTCCGGGAGGGATATTCAATGCAATGAGAGCGGCTTCTATCAAAAATGTACCGGATCCACACATCGGATCAACAAAATCGGTTTTCCCATTCCAGCCTGCCATTAGCAACATACCGGCAGCAAGCGCTTCACTTATCGGTGCCTCGTTTTGAGCAATCCGATAGCCTCGTTTATGCAACGAATCCCCTGAACTGTCTAATGAAACTGTGCAACGATTACCAGCAATGTGAATATTAATCCGCAAATCAGGTTTTTCGGCTCGGACGGATGGACGTTTACCATAACGCTCGGTAAACCAATCTGCAATGGCGTCTTTCACACGATAGGTAACAAAACGTGCATTTTTAAATTCCTCTGAATAAACTGTGGCATCTATAGCAAATGTAGTTTGCAAATCCATAAACTCTCCCCAGTTTATATTTTTAACATGTTCATAAACTTCATCGGCATTCGTGGCTTTAAAATTCAATATAGGCCTGAGTATTCTGATAGCAGTACGTAAATGTATGTTCGCTTTATACATTAATCGTTTATCGCCAGTGAAACTCACTGCTCTTCGCTGGAGTTGTATGTTGTTTACCCCCAAACGTGTAAGCTCGGTTGCCAGTATTTCTTCAAGACCGCTAAATGTTTTAGCTATTAATTCGTATTCCATCAATACAATTACTTATTAGTTTCAACTAAAAAATTCATCAATATTATTTCCTTTGCACTAACTTAGCGCCTGGTGCTACATCTGTATCTACCCAAATATTTCCTCCAATTACAGCGCCATCACCAACTGAAATATTGCCCAGAATGGTAGAATTTGAATAAATTATCACATGATTACCGATATGCGGATGTCGCTTTATTCCTTTTATCGGATTTCCATTTTCATCGAGCGGAAAACTTTTTGCTCCGAGCGTAACTCCCTGATACATTTTAACATTAGAGCCAATCACAGCTGTTTCTCCAATAACCACACCTGTTCCATGGTCGATAGTAAAAAATTCACCTATAGTTGCTCCTGGATGAATATCAATACCCGTTTCGGAATGTGCCATTTCGGTAATAATACGGGGAATAAGCGGCACACCAAGATTAAGCAAAGCGTTGGCAATCCTGTAATTGCTTATAGCGCGAATACTCGGATAACATAAAATTACTTCTCCGAAACTTTTTGCCGCAGGATCGCCGTTGTAAGCAGCCAGCACATCGGTACGAAGCTTATTTCTTATTTCGGGAAGCTGCACGATAAAGCCGTTAGCAATATCATTCACGGTTTGTTCCAAATCAGAGCACGATGTGGCTTTCATCGGATTATCGAAACATAAACCGGCTTTTATTTGCATTTTGAGCAAAACCTGAAGACGGTCGATATTTACACCGATATGATACAGCATGGTACGTGAATTTACATCAGCATCGCCAAAATACCCGGGAAAAAGTATGGCGCGCGTAAGATGTACTATTTCGCCGAGCACATCAACAGAAGGCATCGGAAAATTTTGAGTTTGCTGATGACAGATGTCTTTAAAACTTTCGTTATCTGCAAGTTTTTTAATTGTATCAAGAATTTTTTTATTCATACTTTTTTAAAAACAAATTTTATTACTGGATAGTTTAGTTTTTTTTATCATATAATTATTAGCAGTAAAATTAGCAATTTGTTTATAGGAAAGGATTTTGAGCGCTTAAATGTTAAGAAAATATTCTTCGTAAAAAAATTATTTCTTTTTACTACTGACCGATAAAAAATAGTTTAAATTAATTTTTTTAGCTTGTTAGATTCCTCACTATGTTCGGAATGACAGACAATC
>CAYQWD010000478.1:0-2404 GCA_964420955.1 uncultured Paludibacter sp.
AGGCAATCTCGGCTGGCTTAACGCCATTAGCGCCAACTGTTTCGGAGCGGCTATCGGTGCGATAATTGGTGGTTTTCTTGCCGACAAATACGGACGGAAAACGATTTACACTTACAATATGCTTGTGTATATGTTGGGGGTTGCCATAATTATGTTTACCGTTAACTTTCCAATGTTGCTGGCTGGATTTCTGATTACCGGCATTTCGGTTGGAGCAGGTGTGCCTGCCTCGTGGACTTATATCTCCGAAAATTCCGAAGTTGGTAATCGTGGGCGAAATATGGGGATTTCACAGTTTGCTTGGGGCGTAGGTCCAACTATTATTTTACTTCTGGGAATGTTGCTAGCTCCGGGAAAGGACGATGCTTCTGCGGGTATTTTGTTTGGTTATGTGCAGAAAGTAGCGGCATTTTTCATGGGAAATGATGTAAGTGATGTAGCAGTTAATGTTTTCAGCAGCCGTCTTATTTTCGGCTCGTTGTTTATTGTTGCTTTTATCGCATGGAACCTGCAACGAAAACTCAATGAATCGAAAGACTGGGAAGATGCTCAACATAGCAAAGAGAAACTTTCGGGTGTTTTCGCATCGTTCGGTTTGCTTTTCAAGAACAAAGTAAATGTTCGTACCATGCTTTTTTTGGCAGGCATTTATGTAACATGGAATATGGTTGCTTCCGTTATGGGTTTCTTCCAACAACATATTTATGAAACTGCAGGTGGGCTTTCGAACGAACAAGCGAATATGGTAACGGCTATCCAATGGATTATTATTATAGGTGTAACTTATTTCGGATTTGCAATGTTGGTTGATAAGGTAAATCAGCGCTTGTTGTATTTTATTGGCACATTCATTGGTATAGCGGCTTGGTTTATTTTAATTTTTGTCGGAATTAAAAATTATACTGCTTTATGGATTTTCACTATTCTTTGGGGCACTCATGCAGGAGTAAGCGTTCAGGCATTCTATGCACTTTGGGCTTCGGAACTTTTCCCTGCCAAATATCGCGCAGCAGCTCAAGGCATTATGTTCTTTGCTGTAAGAGGTATAGCTGCAATATGGGGCTTGGGATTTGTCAATATTTATGGTGAAAATGGTGAAGGATTTAATACAGCTGCTTACTTAATGATTGGTTTGTTGATTGTTGCCTTAATCATAGGAGTAATCTGGACACCCAAAACCCGAGGCAAATCATTACAGGAAATCACAAAAGAAAGATACGGAGACGAAAACCCCTAACCCCTGAAGGGGAATAAAGATCTAAGTACTAGAACTGATCAGTACAATAAATATCAACTATTGATAAATTAATGAATAAAGACAAAAAAATAGCAGATAAGACTAACATAATTCCCCTTCAGGGATTAGGGGTTCTGAACAACTCTTCACCAATATGGATTTGGTATCCGGGCGATTACGAAATATGGTTGGGTAACCAAATGAATAACCGCCGAACAGAACGCGGCGCCTTTTTCCCTCATTTCTGGAAAATGGACAGTCATTACGTTTTAGTGGAGTTCAGTAAAAAGATTGACATAGTTCAAACCGAAGAAATTGAAATTGCAGTTGAAGGAACTTTCAATATCAAATTAGACGGCAAATTGCAGTTCGGCATGCCGAAGAAATTTGTGCTGCCTGCTGGTCAACACAGTCTGAATATCAAAGTATGGAATCAGGCAACACCTCCAACTATTTTTATCAAAGGTAAAACAGTTTTATCGGACAATAGCTGGAAAGTTACTTACGAAGATAAGGAATGGATTGACGAAAGCGGAAAAGCCAGTGATACATCAGCCACTGTGTATATGAATGCCGAAGGCTGGACTGAATTCAATACTGCTGAAAAACGTCCATCGAAATACAAACTCGAAGTAACGCCGCATGCAGCCTTGAAGTGTGAAAAACTGGCTGATGGTGATTTGTTAGACTTCGGTCGCGAAACATTCGGTTTTTTGCAACTGAAAGGTCTTGCTGGAAATGGGAAAGTAAATATCTATTATGGCGAAAGTCGCGAGGAAGCATTGGATATCCAATATTGCGAAACCTGCGATGTGCTGTTTGTTGATGGGAATACAATTACCGATATTGCGCTTGCTAAAACAACAACAATTGCCGATATTTACACGTTTGAAAACAGCAAAGCTTTCCGTTACGTATTTATCACCAAAGAATCCGGTATAAGTTATGATGAGGTGCGAATGCTGTACGAATATAAGCCGTTAGAATATCGTGGCAGCTTTCGTTCAAACGATGAAGAGCTGAATGAAATTTGGAAAGTGGGTGAATACACCATGCATTTGACAACACGTGAGTTTTTTATAGACGGCATCAAACGTGATCGGTGGACTTGGAGCGGCGATGCCATTCAGAGCTATCAGATGAATTATTACCTGTTTTTCGATGCAC
>CAYQWD010000479.1:0-2403 GCA_964420955.1 uncultured Paludibacter sp.
ATATTTAAATTATTTTTCAAAATTCAGGAATTCAATATTCTTAATTGGGAAATTGAATTACAGGCAAAGTAATCCGTTATCTATTTCACGTTAAAAATTACCATTTGGCAACAGTATCATTATAAATATTATCAGTAATATCTTCAATTATATATTTCAATAATTCATCCTGTATACTGGTAAGTAATGTGTTACTGTCAAACGTTCTAAATGCGGAATAGCTTTTCTCGAAATCCTCATCAGGACTTTTTTTATTACTGAAACGTACATTAATTGTTACTGTAAGTTTAGTTTGCGAAGCGTAAGTATCGGCACTGATAGCAAGTGGAGTAAGCTGAAAACCGGTGATTTCACCTTCAAGATTCATATCTCCTCCACGTTTAAGAAGTTGCAGACGCGTTTGTTTGGAATACGTATCTCTTAGACTTTCAGAAAATTCCTGAGCAAGCGGTGGATAAACCAGCTCTGCAGTATTCGTAAAGTCAGCAATTGATATAGATCGTGTTTTGGAATAATCGATTGATGCACCATTGAATTTATATGAGATAGTACAGGAATATAAAAATAATAATATCAGTATAAAGTAATATTTCCGAAATTTCAAAACACTTTGTTTAAAATACTCATTCAATTCCATACTCTTTTATTTTGCGATACAGTGTTCTTTCTGAAATGCGTAATTCTTCAGCTGCTGCTTTTCGTTTACCCTTGTGTTTATCCAGAGCTGATCCGATCATTTGACGTTCCATATCGATTAAACTCAAGGGTTTGGTTTCTGTAATTTCATACATAAGCAAATCGTCATCCTGAATAATTTCTGCATCGTCAATATTTCTAATCTGCTTTTCGCGAGGCTTATCGAGATAATCGTTATTTACTGAGGGAGTAATAATACCATCGGAATGATTGATAATATTGGATTTAAAAACTTTTTCAGGCGTATGTTCAGCAGTGTATTGTCCGTTCATAATTTCGTTAACCAACTTTTTCAGGTCATTCATGTCTTTTTTCATATCGAAAAGCACCTGATAAAGTATTTCTCTTTCACTATTGAATGATTTAGCATCTGAAACTGATGAATGTAGTAAAGCCGGCAGCCTCTCAATTTCGTTTTTGGGAAGATACTGATTTAATATTTGTGCATTAATCTCGCGTAACTGTTCAATGACCGAAATTTGCTCAGTAATATTTTTGAGTTGGCGAACGTTTCCGTTCCAGTAATAATTTGTAAGCAACACCTTTGCATCATCAGTAAGTTTCACGGGTGGCATACGGTATTTTTCAGAAAAATCAGAAGCAAATTTTCTGAATAATAGTACTATATCTTCCTTTCGTTCCCTCAAAGATGGCACATGAATCGGAACAGTATTAAGCCGGTAATATAAATCTTCCCGAAATTTACCATCGTGAGTTGCCTGCATCATATTCAGGTTGGTTGCAGCAACAACCCTGACGTTTGTTTTCTGGGTTTTTGATGAACCTACTTTTATAAACTCACCAGTTTCGAGCACCCTCAATAACCTGACTTGCGTTGAAAGCGGTAATTCTCCAACTTCATCTAAAAATATAGTGCCTCCATCTGCCACTTCAAAATAACCTTTGCGGTCGGCAGTTGCACCAGTAAACGAACCTTTTTCGTGACCGAAAAGTTCAGAATCGATTGTACCCTCTGGAATTGCTCCACAGTTAACTGCTATATAAGGACCATGTTTGCGATGACTGTAAAAATGTATTATCTGTGGGAAATTCTCTTTACCTACCCCGCTTTCACCTGTTATCAGAACAGATAAATCGGTAGGAGCAACCTGTACTGCTATATCAATTGCACGGTTTAAAAGTTCGGAAGCTCCTATAATTCCAAATCGCTGCTTAACTGCTTGTATGTCTGATAGTTGCATAATTTTAAATTAATTGGACTGAAAAAATGACATATTACTGACAAAATTAATGCTTTTTTGATGAAAATCAAGTTTAAAAAATATAAAATGCGATTTGTATCGCAATTTTAAACTTAACACTATACAGTTAAAAATTTCCATATTATAAACAGATTATTTTAGTGTTATTTTTCTTAGATAATGACAAAAATTTATATATATATGACATTTTGGAAAATAGTATGCTGATTTATGTTGTACGTTACCGAACGACCGCTATTTGCGGTCTGTGGGGTAAATCTTAATTTGGATTTATTGCACTTTACAACACTTGCTTGCAAGATTTAATACATTTGATCTCGGATACCGAACGACCGCTGTTTGCAGTCTGTCGGTTAAAACTTAATTTAGATTTTTTACACTTTACAACACTTGCATACAAGATTTAATCCGTATTTTTAATCATGACAAAACCGACTAAACATCTGATATTCTTCGCTACGCTCTGAATGACAATGCTTTGTAT
>CAYQWD010000480.1:0-2397 GCA_964420955.1 uncultured Paludibacter sp.
TCAACAAAAATTTATTTTTTTGTTGACAATGCAAAACGCATTTCGCTATCAAGGTTGATTTTTTGATTATCGGCAAGAAATCGAATAACGTTTTTGACTTTATTTTCATTATATGAACAACCAACAATAATGTCTTTCAGGCTCAGTGCATTTTCTTTCAACTTAATAAGTATATAATTTTGAATGGCCTCGAATTCGCTGTTTTCTACTTCTTTCTCCTTGTTTTTAAGACAGATATCGCATTTTCCACAAGGTATGCTGTTTTTTTCGCCAAAATAGGAGAGCAATATCCGGCTTCGGCACACGTTTTCTTCCTGTGCATAATCCAGAACGCTTTTAACTCGGCTAACATACCTTTCACGGCGATCATCGTAAGCTTCTTTGCCTAATTTTACCCGACTGATATCTTCCCGTTCGTGGGTAAATGTGAGAAATGGTGTTTTTTTTCGTGGAATATACTGAATAATATGTTCCTTGCTCATTGCTACCAGACCGTCATAAACCTGATGGTGAGTCCAACCTAAACGTTTGGCAATCTGATCTTCATTGATGTAAGCAAAATCGGTAAACAAACCGGTGTACGAACGAAGTAAAATATGCATAAGTTTTTCCTGTTCAGCATTTTGGTTGAGTTTGTATAAATCATCCTTACCTGTAACAAACAATACACGCGATGAATTATCTTGTTCGTCAGTTAATTCGATATAACCGGCTTGTTGCATAATTTTCAGACTGTTATAGGCAATAAGAATTGGCAGTTTGAATTTCCCGCAAAAATCGCCTATATCGAATGAAAAAACATGATCGAGACCCGAGCCTTCGCCAATTTCAAAGTAATTGCACAGCGACTCGTAAACCTGAAGTATTGTTTCCTTCGGCGGAAAAGTGTCGCTTACCCGTTTGCGCATTTTTACTGCATCGCCATTGTTATAAAGCAGCACTGCGAAAGCTTTTTTCTCATCGCGGCCGGCACGTCCTGCCTCCTGAAAATAGGCTTCAAGTGAATCGGGTAAATCCAAATGAATCACAGTACGCACTTCGGGTTTGTCAATTCCCATCCCGAATGCATTGGTGGAAACCATAACGCGCGTTTCATCATTTTTCCAGCGGTTCTGCCGTTCGTCTTTGGTTTCGTTTTTCAGTCCGGCATGGAAATGCTCGGCAGAAATGCCATTCTGTACAAGAAATTCAGCGATTTCTTTGGTTTTTTTTCGGTTGCGCACATAAACCACTGAAGTGCCTGGTACACTTTTCAGAATTTTCAGCAGATACTCGTCTTTGTTTTCAGTAGTACGCACCACATAAGCTAGGTTTGAACGCGAGAAACTTTTTCGGAAAACATTTTTTTCTCTGAATTTCAATTTTTCCTGAATATCATCAACCACTTCGGGCGTTGCGGTAGCTGTAAGCGCCAACACTGGCGCATCGGGAATAATTTCCCTTATTTCGGCAATTTTCAGATACGATGGACGAAAATCGTAACCCCACTGCGAAATGCAGTGCGATTCGTCTACAGCTATCATACAAACGTGTGTTTGTTTAATTTTTTCGATAAAAATGGGAGATGCAAGTCGCTCAGGCGAAACGTACAGGAATTTATAAGCTTCGAAAACCGTATTTTCAAGTGTAGTAAGAATTTCTTCGGAGCTCATTCCGGAATAAATCACAGCAGCTTTTACACCCCGCTTTTTCAGGTTTTCCACCTGATCTTTCATAAGGGCAATCAGCGGCGTAACAACTATGCAAACTCCTTCCATTGCCATGGCGGGCACCTGAAATGTAAGCGATTTTCCTCCGCCGGTAGGCATCAGTCCAAGTGTATCCTTGCCCGAAGCTATACTTTGTATTATATCGCCCTGTAACGGACGAAACGCATCATAGCCCCAGTATTGCTTGAGTATGGAAAGAAATTGTTGCATAAAGAAAGACTAATTATGTGTGTAAACAAAAGTATTCATAAATTGATTGCAAAATACGCAAAATTCCAAACTCCTCAAAAATATCCTAAATTTTTCTTATTAAAAAAGGGAAACGAAAGATTCCCTTTTTCTTAACCGTTTACTTCATCAAGTATTTCCTGCAGGTCGTCGTGGCACGCGCCACACACCGAACCTGCTTCAATCGCATCGCCAATATCTTCTATTGTTTTACATCCATGCGTTTTTATACCCTCTACAACTTCACTTTTGCACATGTCAAGGCATGTACATATTACGGGATCGTCTGACATATTCTTTTTTTTTATTTATATGAATTGAATTAATTAAATTTATTTGCTTATCATAACAATATTCAGAAAAAAAGGTTCAGAAAAATGAAAATTTTTGTCACTCGGGATGATAGAGTTCCAACTCTGTCACTCGGATGATAGAGTTCCAACTCTGTCGCTGGGATGAT
>CAYQWD010000481.1:0-2388 GCA_964420955.1 uncultured Paludibacter sp.
CCCAAAAACCTAACTTATTGATTGTCTGTCATTCCGAACATAGTGAGGAATCTAATAAGCAAAAAAATTAATTCAAACTATTTTTTATCGGTCAGTAGTGATAAAATATGTGATAAAACGAGCTTTCGGAATTGGCTTTATAGAAAAGTAATCAAGCAAAATACTCTGGTGATATGCAGTTTTTGTCAAGAATTTTTCTATTCAGCTTACTGTCTGTTTGAAAAGTAATATTTTCTTCTGAATAGTTGTGTCAATACTCGCAGTGGAATCATTACTGTCATTTTCATTAATACGAATACTTTCTTTGAGTATCAATTCAATTTCATATACTCCAATTCTGTGATGAAAATGTATCTACTCGGAGTCCTCGTATGGCCCACAGGGCAGAAATCCATGATCTTCCCACAAAAATATTGATATTTGTTGTTGTTTTCACTCCATTGCTCAACAATACTCTCATCTGAAATGTTGCGTAAATACTTCAATATCAGCAGACCTGCCATCGGTCGAATCGACTTTTCAAGACGATCATTATCCAAAAAAATTAATGGACAGAGCGCATCTTAAAACATTTACCAATTCACTTTTTTGGCTAAAATTTTCAGCGGATGTTTTTGGTTTAATATATCCGCTAATCCAAAAAACATACTGCTCTGTATACTGACTTTCTTTCTGACAGCATAAATTAATTGCAAGATGAATGCATCAAATATACAAAAAACTAGCAGATATACACAATATTTATTTGATTTAATTCATTGAATTAATTTTGTTTACGCAGTTTTTAAGGTTAGACTAATTAAAGTTATGATATATAATCAGGAATTACTTTCCGATACAGAATTTTCCAAAAATATTTCCTAAAATTTCATCATTGGAAATTTGTCCGGTAATTTCACCAAGGTAATGCATGCATTCACGAATGTCTTGCGACAGAAAATCGCCTGAAAGTTGATTATCAAGCCCTTCTTGTACTCTTTGTATTGCATTCAGTGCATTACGGAGGGCTTCGTAATGGCGTAAATTGTTCACAACTATATCACCGGGATGTATTTCGGGTATTTGGGCAGCTTTAACAAGTGCTTTCACGAGTTCATCGGTGTTAATGCGTTTTTTTGCTGAAATATATAGCCGGTCGGCTTCAATTGGGCTAAAGAGTTCCTCGAGCACAACCAGTTCTTCGCCCTGAATTTTATCAATTTTATTGAAAACAAGAATAATTTTTTTTCCACGCGCTCTTTTAGCAATTCTTTCAGTAAGCCATTCGATGTGTTCGCTAACTTGCGTACAGTCAATTATCCATAATACAATTGAAGCTTGTTCAATTTTCTGGTATGTTCTTTCAATGCCCAGGTTTTCAATTTTGTCAAAAGTGTTTCGAATTCCGGCGGTGTCAATAAACCTGAAATTAATGCTACCTATTGTAACTATATCTTCAATACTGTCTCGGGTGGTGCCATGGATGTCCGAAACGATGGCTTTTTCTTCGTTAAGGAGCAGGTTGAGCAGTGTTGATTTTCCAACATTGGTTTCACCAACCAATGCTACCGGTATACCGTTTTTTAAAGCATTTCCCAGACGGAAAGAATCGGAAAGTTGTCTTATAACTTTTTCGATATTTTCAGAGAGATTTTTCAACTGCGCTCGATTGGCAAATTCCACATCTTCTTCCGAGAAGTCGAGTTCAAGTTCAACAAGCGAAACAAAGTCGAGCAATTGATTTCTTAATTTTTTCAGTTTGTTAGAAAAACCACCTCTGAGTTGATTAAGTGCCATGCGATGTGCCGATGCAGAATTTGAAGCAATTAAGTCGGCTACAGCTTCAGCTTGTGCGAGATCCATTTTTCCGTTCAGGAAAGCCCGTTGTGTAAACTCTCCTGATTTTGCAAGCGAGCATCCTTTAATTATAAGTAATTCTAATATTCGTTGCTGAATATAAGCAGAGCCGTGACAGGAAATCTCAACAACATTTTCTCCGGTGTAAGAATGAGGTGCACGAAAAAAAGTTAATAAAACATCATCAACTGTTTCACCGGCTTCATCTATTATAATTCCGTGTATCACTTTTCCGGCTTCTAAATCCTGAAAGTGAATATTTTTGTTGGCAGGTTTAAAAATAGATTCACAAAAAGGAATTGATTGCAAGCCAGAAACACGTATGATTGCTACTCCACCTGAACCCGGAGCTGTAGAGATTGCAGCTATGGTTTCATTTGATATTGTTTGAAATAAGTTTTTTGCTATCATGTTTTTTTATATGTGAAAATATGAAGCACTTATTAAAAGAGTTTTTACAAACAAGCAGATGTTAAAAACTCTTATTCCGGAATTTTTTGTTATTACATTTTATATTCTTTCGAGCACGGTTTGCGTTAACTTCTCGATAAA
>CAYQWD010000482.1:0-2380 GCA_964420955.1 uncultured Paludibacter sp.
TCCGAAATACATTTTAAAAATATATGAGAATATGATTAAATATAATTTCATTATTATTTAAGTCATAATATTTTGTTCTTGAATCCTTATTTTCTTTTTTCCATTTTCCTTCAATTATTTTACCATCCATAAATATTGTTGCTCTATCTTCACCAACAATATCAACCGGGCAACCCAAATTTTTCAGGATATTGTAATATTTTGTTGTGTGATTGATTTGATTCCAATGCTGTGTCTGGGGTTGAATGGTTGTCTGCCAAACATTTTCCACATTATAAAACAAGGCTGATTTTCTTTGAACCAATTCCTTAGGCATTTTCTCGTTTTTCTTGTACAATTTGCGCAGATCTTTAATTTCTTTCATAAATTGCACAAACTGTTCGCCTCCATTACTAATGGACTGTCCATCGGTACCGACCATGCCATAATGGAATTGCTCGCCACCCGAAAGCGGCTGACGGAAACGATAGGAGCAAATAAATTTCAAATCGCCTGCAAAAGCATTCCAAAGCCATGCTCTGACTGCACCTGGAAATGGTTGCGGATTGTAACTTCCCCAGTTTACCTGACCTGGTTGCAATTCCATAACGCCGGTAACGCCATTTACCGGACGGAATAAATCGTTAGCAAAAGAAATGCGCCACGGATCGCCTAAACGAAAACCCTGACTACCCAAACCGTTAGTGTAACCGGCAACCGGATAAACTGTATAGCACGGAAAATCAAGGTCTTTGTTACGCCAAGGGTCAACATCGGTGTGGGCATGCATAAAATTAGTGGTAACAAACTGCGTTTTTGCGATGTTTGATTTAAGCGTTTTATATTGCATGGATACAAAAGCAGCGCATTCATCGGCGCTGAATCGTTTAAAATCGAGTACCGATGTAGGACTTGCCACGCCCGAATACATTCGTGTTACATTCGGAATTTCAATTTCGCTGAAATCAGAATAAACACCCGACCAAAACGAAGTTCCCCATGTTTCATTAAGATTTTTAATACTTTTGTATTTGTCTTTAAGCCAGCTGCGAAAAGCTGTTTGTGCAGCGGCGCTGTAATCGTAAGTCCCGTAGTGCGAAGGTTCATTATCAATTTGCCAGCCCCAAACGCGATTATCGTTGCCGTAACGTTTTGCCAAAGCTGTAACAATTTTTGCAGTTAGTTCTTGATATTTTTTACTCGACCACGAATAATGTGCTCGCGTTCCATGTTGTGCCAATTGTCCTGAAGGCATTTGTACAAGTACTTCGGGATACTTGCGCACCAACCAAACCGGTGGTGTTGCCGATGGTGTACAAAGGATAATTTTCAGATTATTTTTTGCAGCTAATGCAATTGCTTTATCAAGCCATTCGAAATTGTAACGTCCTTCTTTGGGTTCCAATTGCGCCCATGCAAATTCTGCAAAATGCGTAAATTCAAATCCCATTTCTGCCATTTTTTTGAAATCCCTCTCCCATTGATTCGGATTCCAAGCTTCGGGATAATAATAAACGCCGGTTTCCACCATTTTTTCGGGCGTAAAAAACTGCTGTTGGGCAATAAGCAATGTTACGGATGCAATTAGGGCAAGTGTTAGAATTTGTTTTTTCATGACATTTAGATTTTAAGAAGACAGACAACAAACAAAGGAGAATAAACGAAATTGTTTATCAGTTCACAAAGGCAAAGTTAATGTATAAATTAAAAAAACAGTGTTCTAAGTAAAAAATTTCTGTAATTATTGGCACAAAAAAATCACCTTCAAACTGGGGTGATTTATGAAATTAACTTTTCAAGATCGAAAACTTGAAAAGATTTCTTTACTTTTCAGCTTCGAAGACTTGAAAACGTATCTTAATTTTTATCTTTTAATGGCTTTTTAATGTAACATCCAAAAATCTTCGATGTTTTGAAGTTAATGCCCTTTTAAATCATTTCAAACCCTGTATAAGGAATTAGCGCTCTTGGAATTCGAATTCCTTCAGGCGTTTGATTGTTTTCAAGAAGCGCGGCAACAATGCGCGGCAATGCCAAAGCGCTACCATTCAGCGTATGGCATAGCTGTGTTTTTTTATCACTTCCTTTAAAACGGCATTTCAAACGGTTTGCCTGATAACTTTCGAAATTTGAAACCGAACTCACTTCGAGCCAGCGTTGTTGAGCTGCCGAGAACACTTCAAAATCAAAAGTCAAAGCCGATGTAAAACTCATATCGCCACCACAAAGGCGAAGAATCCGCCACGGAAGTTCCAATTTCTCAACCAAGGTTTGTACATAATTAACCATTTCTGTAAGTGATTCGTACGAAGTTTCGGGGTGAGCAATACGCACTATTTCAACTTTGTCAAACTGATGCAGACGATTCAAACCACGTACATCCTTTCCGTACGATCCGGCT
>CAYQWD010000483.1:0-2379 GCA_964420955.1 uncultured Paludibacter sp.
TTAAAAGCAAAAATACGAATTTATTGCATATTAGAAAGCTTTAAATTTTTAATGGTTCAGTTATGCTTACGCAAACGTTTCCGAATAAATAAAGCCACGATATCAGTTTAAAAAAACTGCAACATCGTGGCTTTCCTATAAAATTAAATCTATTGATTATTAAATTCCATTTCTTTTCAATAAAGCATCGATAGTTGGCTCCTGCCCTCTGAATCGCTTATAAAGTGTCATAGGATGTTCGGTTCCTCCTGTCATTAGAATATTTTTACGGAATGAATCGGCTGTTTTCTTATCGAAAATTCCGTTTTTTGAAAATACCGAATATGCATCTGCATCGAGTACTTCAGCCCATTTATAGCTATAATAGCCGGCTGCATAACCTCCTGAAAAGATATGATTGAAAGTTGGACTCATTACTGACTCGTTAACTATGGGTAGAATTTGAGTAGTTGCCATAGCATTTTTTTCAAAAACCAGCACATCATCATTATAAGGTTTTTCAAGCGTATGCCAAGCCAAATCCAGATAACCAAAACTTAATTGTCGAAGCGTTAAATAGGCAGTATTGTAGTTTTCAGCATCTTTAATTTTTTTAATTAATTCGGCAGGTATTTTTTCGCCGGTTTTATAATGTACTGCAAAACCATCGAGAAATGATTTTTCAACAGCCCAGTTTTCCATTATTTGTGATGGCAATTCTACAAAATCGCGATATACACTTGTACCTGATAGCGACTCGTAAGTACATTTTGTTAACATTCCGTGCAAGGCATGTCCAAACTCATGTAGAAATGTAGTGAATTCATCGAAAGTAAGCAAAGCCGGTTTTGATTCGGTTGGTCTTGTAAAATTCATTACTATAGTAATATGCGGGCGACTGTCTTTATTTCCATCCAACCATTGTCCTTTAAATGAACTCATCCATGCTCCCGAGCGTTTCCCATCGCGTGGGTGGAAATCGGTATAAAGTACAGCAAGAAATTTTCCCTTTTCGTCTAAAACATCATAAGCATCCACTTCGGTATGATAAACCGGAATAGTGGTATTTTTTTGAAATTTTATACCGAACAAACGGCTTGCAAGTCCGAAAACACCTTTTTTTACATTTTCGAGTTCGAAATATGGTTTCAACAATTCATCGTTTATTTCATATTTTTCATCTTTCAATTTGTCAGAATAAAACGACCAGTCCCAAGGCATAACTTTAAAATATGCGCCTTTACTATCAGCATATTTCTGGACTTCAGAATATTCATTTTCAGCCACAGGCTTATAAGCGTTCAAAAGTTTATTGAGTAGATCGTAAACGTTGGTTTTATTTTCGGCCATACGTTTTTCAAGCACAAAATCGGCGTGCGATTTATAGCCCATCAAGTTTGCAATTTGCAATCGAATAGTAGCAATTTTCCGTAAAATTTCACGATTATCAAACTCGCCTCCTTTCAGGTTACGTGTTGTGAAAGCCATATAAAGTTCACGGCGCAAATCGCGATTTTCTGCATATTTCATAACCGGACCGTAAGTTGTTGCTTTCAGGTTGAGTAACCAGCCTTCTTTTTTAGCATTCTTTGCATTCAAAGCAAGCATATCGAGTACATCGGTGGGTAAACCCGCAAGCAGGTTTTTATCGGAAATAAGTAACGACCATGCGTTTGTTTCTTTCAGTACATTTTGCCCGAATTTCAGTGTAAGCATACTTAGTTCTTTTGACAACTCCCGATATTTCTCCTTTTTTTCTTCCGAAAGATTTGCACCTCTACGCACAAAACCATCATAAGTTTTTTGCAGCAACATTTGCTGTTCAACTGTAAGTTTTAGTTTATCTTTTTGAGCATAAACAACTTTTACTCTATCGAACAATTTTGGGTTGAGCGATATGGCATTTGAATGTTCAGTCATTATTGGAGAAACTGCTTCGGCAATTTTCTGAAGCTCATCGTTGGTTTCAGAGCCCAGCAAATTATAAAAAGGCGAGCTTACCTTGCTTAGTAATCGTCCTGCTACTTCGAGGGCAACTATTGTATTGTTAAAATCAGGCGCTTTAGTATTGTTAATAATTGCTGCTATTTCATCGTTATGAACTTTCATTGCCTCTTTAAAGGCAGGCATGAAATGCTCATTTTTGATTAAATTAAATGGAATAGTGCCGTGGGGTGTATTGTAGCGTTCTAGTAAAGGATTTGTTCCGTTTACTACAGCTGCAAATGTAACTGCAGTCATAAAAAGTATTATTTGTTTTGTTTTCATTGTTGATAATTTTTTGATATTAACTATGTTAATGTGAACTGTATTGATGTAAATTTTATTGATGTAAACTTTGTTGAAATAAGTTTCCGCTGATTTTGGAAACTCAAAAATCTTTCATCATTTACTATTTAC
>CAYQWD010000484.1:0-2373 GCA_964420955.1 uncultured Paludibacter sp.
GTAATGGGCCTCAACAACCTGTCAGCGTACTTGTACCTGACAGGGTTGAAAAGAAAAATATAAGATTTAACGCTTTCAGGTTTTTTAAACGCTGTCAGGTTGAGAAAGACAACAAGCTCTCTGCGTACTTGTACCTGACAGGGTTGAAAAGATATATGTAAGATTTAAGGTTGTCAGGATTTTCCTCTTTTGACAAAGTCGGAACTCTATCATCCCGCGTAAGATAAAACCCCTGACAGCGGGTGCCTGATCCCGGGTCAGAGTCGGAACTCTAACATCCCGGGTCAGAGTTGAATTACGTCCCCGATGTGTGTATGAAAAAAATAAAAAAACTCTGATTTCTGCAAAATTGCTTATCTCCCCCTTTTTTTGTACTTTCGTGCAGAATTTTCAACTATTACAATAAAAATGAATATCGATTTTCGGAAATTTGATGGTCTTGTGCCGGCAATAATTCAGGATAATTTCACTTCGAAAGTGTTGATGCTGGGTTTTATGAACGAAGAAGCCTTTGTAGAAACCCAAAAGACCGGAAAAGTTACATTTTTCAGTCGCACAAAAAAACGCTTGTGGACCAAAGGCGAAGAAAGCGGAAATTTTTTGCATGTAGTTTCAATACATACCGACTGCGATAACGACACTCTACTTATTAAAGTAAATCCGGTTGGCCCAGTGTGTCACACAGGTGCCGATACATGCTGGAACGAAACAAATAACAGTGGCATCGGATTCTTGAATTATCTGCAACAATTTATACTAAAACGATATCAGGAAATGCCCGAAGGTTCATACACAACTTCGCTTTTTAAAAAAGGAGTGAATCGGATGGCTCAAAAAGTGGGCGAAGAAGCAGTGGAAACAGTGATTGAAGCTGTAAACGGTACCGATGAAGGATTCCTTTACGAAGCTTCTGATATGATTTATCACCTTATGGTTTTGCTTACTTCAAAAGGCTATTCGCTCGATGATTTGGGAAATGAATTGAGAAAAAGGCACAAATAAAAATCTATTCAGCAAAAATTAAAAATTAAACTTGATAAAATACTAATTTTCCCATGGGAAAAAAGCAACTAATCGTATTCCTAAACGTCGAAATCAGTCAACAGGAACGTACTGTACTGAAAAATGTAAATATTGAAATAAATAGTGGAGAATTTATTTACCTGCTCGGAAAAGTAGGAAGCGGGAAAACTTCGCTAATGAAGTCCTTTTACAGTGAACTGCCGGTTACAAGTGGTTCGGCACATATTTTCGATTACGACCTAACGACAATAAAGGAAAGTGAAATACCGTTTTTACGAAGAAAAATCGGTATCGTTTTCCAGGATTTTCAGCTTCTGACCGATCGTAGTGTTTACGAAAATCTGAAATTTGTGCTTCTGGCAACTGGCTGGAAAGAGACGAATTTAATAGATGAGCAGATAAACGCTGTACTAAAGCAGGTGGGAATGAGTGAAAGTTACAATAAACTGCCACATCAACTATCGGGAGGCGAACAGCAGCGTGTAGTAATAGCCAGAGCTTTACTTAATTCGCCCGAAATAATCATTGCCGATGAACCAACCGGCAATCTCGATACAGATACCGGACGCGATATCGTTGAATTGTTAAATAATATACGCAAATCGGGCACAACAATTATAATGGCAACACATAATTTGAGCTGGGTGGATATTTTCCCTGGAAGAATCTTTGGTTTTGACGAGTTACAGATTTTTGAAATTCAACATCCTTCACTGTCGAAAATAAAAACAGTTGAAGAAAACGATATTGATTCAGATTCCGATACTTCGGCAGATAATTGAAACAAAGATGAAATTCAGAACACCGAAAATCAACTAGAAACCAAATGCGAAAACTAGTTTGTCCGCAATGTAAAATACAGCGTTTCAGAATTAAAAATGAAATCGGCGAATCAATTGTAGTAACAGTGAATGAAAACCTTGAAATTGTTTCAATAAATGCATCGGAATCAATAGAAGGTTTCGACCATGAAACGCTTTTTTGCCTTGGTTGTTCATGGCAGGGAAACGCGAAAAAACTTGTAAAGCACTAAAAAAACAGCGCTTAGTACATAACAAAAAAATTGAACACAGATTCCGATAGCTATCGTAAGACTGATGTAGAATTTACCCGACTGACCGCAAATAGCGGTCTGCCGGTATCCGAAATAAAACGGATTAAATCTTGCTTGCAAGATTTGTTTAAGAAAAGTAACTGAAATCATCTCGGCAAAGGCGAGATTAAAATCTGTTTAAAATTCGTTTAATCTGCGTGAATCAGCGTTCTATTTTCTTCAAAATCATATATATACACTACTGACCGATAAAAAATAGTTTGAATTAATTTTTTTAGCTTGTTAGATTCCTCACT
>CAYQWD010000485.1:0-2368 GCA_964420955.1 uncultured Paludibacter sp.
TTTCAGTTTGATTCAATCCTGGATACAATTATTTAACTTGTTGCTCCTTATGAAATTTTTTGATGAAGATGCTAATTGTGAGTAGTGAAACAATGGTAGATAATCCATCGGAAACTGATAAAGATGCCCATGCACCATTGAGTCCGAAGATTTCAGGTAGAATTAGAAGGCACGGAATCATGAAAATAAACTGCCTGGTTAAACTCAGGAAGATTGCAATTTTTGCTTTGCCGATAGATTGAAAAAAATTTGCAACAACGATTTGAAAACCTACAACTGGAAACATAATTACGGTAATTTTTAGCCCATTGGCAGCAATTTGCTGCAACCGTTCATCGGTACTGAACACTGATACTACAGCTTCCGAAAAAAACATAAAAACAAGAAATCCAGTAACTGTAATAATTGTTGCAATTATGGCGCTTTGTTTTAACGTTGCAAACATACGACTGTAAAGTTTTGCTCCAAAATTATATCCCACAATTGGTTGTGTGCCTTGATTTAAGCCGATAATAAGCATTAGTATCAGTATCAGTAAACTATTGAGAATGCCAAATGCGCCGATTGCCAAATCACCTCCATGCTTCAGCAAAATGGTATTTATAATAATAATCACCAAACTGGCAGCGATTTGCATACTGAAAGGAGACATACCAATGCTGATAATTGAATAAATAATTTTTTTGTCAAGTTTAAAATTAATTTTACGTAATTTTAAAGTAGATTTTTTTCCAAGAAAGTGATACACATTCCAAACACTGCCAATAAAATAAGATATAACTGTAGCAATTGCAGCGCCTTTTATACCCATATCGAGTACGAAAATAAAAACCGGATCGAGTATTATATTTAACATTGCCGCAACTACGATTGAGTGCATTGCTTTTTTAGGATGTCCAGCTGCTCTGATAATATTATTCATTCCAAAAAAAAGGGCGGCAAGTAAATTTCCTGGGATTATAATTTTCATATACTCCATAGCGTAGGATGTTGTTTTTTCGGTTCCGCCAAAAAAATGCAATAAATCTTCCATAAAAATATATGAAAGTAAAACTACACTACCTGTGATTAAAAAAGTAAGCGTAAGAGCATTTCCAAGAATTTTTTCAGCTTTTTCAGTTTCACCTTCACCAAGTGTAATTGAAATTCGTGAAGCAGCTCCGGCTCCGATAAGCATACCGAAAGCAAGCAACACGTTCATAAACGGAAAAGTAAGTGCAAGACCTGAAATGGCAAGCGGACCTACACCCTGACCGATAAAAATACGATCGACCACGTTATAGAGTGACATTACAATGGTGCCGGTTATGGCAGGGATGGAAAACTCCCAAATTAGTTTTCCGATATTTTGGGTAGCAAGTCTGTTAGTATTGGATTCCGACATTTCTGTTTAGATTCAAAGCAAATTACTTGCAAGTTCCGAAAGATAACTTCTTTCGCCTTTTACGAGGTTTACGTGTGCAAAAATATTCTGACCGTGCATTCGATCAATCATATACACTAATCCATTCGAAAACATATCAAGATAAGGTGAATCAATTTGTTGAATATCGCCAGTAAATACGATTTTCGTTCCCTCTCCTGCACGTGTTATAATTGTTTTAATTTCGTGAGGCGTCAGGTTTTGTGCCTCGTCAACAATAAAAAATGTTTCGCTTAGACTTCGTCCGCGTATGTATGCCAAAGCTTCAATCACAAGTTGTTTGTTTTTTTGCATCTCTTCGAGTTGTCTGATTTCTTTTCCCTGAAAAGAAAAATGATGTTTAATTACATTCAGATTATCGAAAAGTGGCTGCATATAAGGTGCTATTTTCTTTTGCTCATCTCCGGGTAAAAATCCAAGGTCTTTATTTGCGAGTGCCACTATGGGTCTTGCTAAAAGAATCTGTTTGTAAGTTTCGGTTTTCTGAAGCGAAGCTGCAAGTGCAAGCAAGGTTTTACCGGTTCCGGATTTACCTGTTAGCGCCACTAATTTTATATCATCGTCAAGCAAAACATTAAGTGCAAACGCCTGTTCTGCATTACGTGGTTCAATACCAAAACAACGTTCTTTGGTAATGCGTTGTATCATTCCGGTGAAAGGATTGAAACGGGCGAGTACACTTGAACGGATACTTTTTAAAATAAAGCAGTCCTGGGGTTCTATATCTCCTGAAAAGGCAAGTTCTTCCAAAGGAATTGAACCTCCGTTGGTGTAAAGTCTGTCAATTATTTCAGTAGGAATATCGTTGTAAACTTCATGGCTTTTTTCAAAAATATTGATGTTTGTAACCTTGTCGTTTATGTAATCTTCAGCTTCTATTCCAAGCGAAAGCGCTTTCATACGCAAGTTTATGTCTTTTGAAACCAGAATAGTTTTGGTATTTTT
>CAYQWD010000486.1:0-2347 GCA_964420955.1 uncultured Paludibacter sp.
GGGTAAATTCTACATCAGTCTTACGATAGCTATCGGAATCTGCGTTCTATTTTTTTGTCATGTACTAAGCCTTTCAATAATAAAACCAGTAACGTAATTCTCTTTGCATTTACTATTTTCTGTCCTCTTACTTACATTGATGAGTGTAAAATCTGACTGATTACTTATTTTTTCATTAAAATCAAAATACTGCCTTTTTGTTCATAAAGTTTTTAATTTGTATTTTTGCTAATGTAATATTGTAGTCAATGTATTCTTCAAACTTTCATAGTCACAACTCTTTTTGCGATGGAAGCAGTTCCATGGAGGAATTTGTATGTTTTGCTCTGTCAGAAAAACTGAATAAATATGGATTTTCTTCACATGCTCCGCTTCCTTTCCATACATCATGGTCGATGAATATCAGTGATTTCAGTGATTACCATAGAGAATTCTTAAGGTTAAAAAAGAAATACAAGGGTAAAATTGAACTGTACTTCGGACTCGAAGTAGATTATATCGAAGGTTGTACCGATGCCAATGATAATTTTTATAAAAGTCATCAATTCGATTTTTTGATAGGTTCTGTCCATTTTCTTGATAAAACAGAAGATGGTATTTACTGGAGCGTTGATGGGCATTACCATGATTTTCAGACGGGATTAAACCAGTTGTATGAAGGAGATATTGTAGCCGCAGTGCGCCGTTTTTTCGATGTATCAAATCAAATGATTGATAAAGGAGGATTTGATATAGTAGGACACGTTGATAAAATTATGATGCACGCTTTAAAATTCAAGAATTTCAGTATTTCTGACAAATATTACCAGGATTTAATGCAACAAACATTCGAAAATATTAGACGAAGAGGATTGTTGCTCGAAATTAATACCAAATCACTTATTGAATTTGGTTATACATATCCTCACAAGCATTTTTTTTCAATAATTAAAGAAATGAAAATTCCATTGGTGCTAAATTCCGATTGTCATTATACAAATAAAATTACTGATGGGTTTGCATTGGCATTAGCCGAACTGAAAAAATCCGGCATTAAAGAGCTTTTTGAATTTTCTGAAGGAAAATGGTGTTCTGTCGGGATATAAATTAGTCATTCAAATTATCCGAAAATTGTTTAAAGTAGCTATCATCGGCCCCGAATCAACCGGAAAATCGGAACTTGCAAGACAACTTGCAGAAACTTATAATGCAACATGGGTGCCTGAGTATGCACGCGGATATGTTGAAATATAACTATAGTGATATTTGCCACATTGGACGAAGACAAATAGAAGAACAGTTGAAATTTGAGGGTAATACACAGGCTGGTAAAATTATTTTTTTCGATACCGATTTGATAATTACCAAAGTATGGTTCGATTATTGTTACGGGCATGTGCCAGCATTTGTATTAAAAAGATTGAAAATACGATATTTTGATTTATACTTGCTGTGCGAGCCGGATATTCCTTGGGAGCCTGATCCTGTAAGAGAACACGGTGACGACAGGCAATTTTTTTTTGAATGGTATCGGCGCGAAGCAGAACTTACAGGCACACTATGCTTAAAAATTAACGGTTTGGGCGAGCAACGATTGAAAAATGCACTGGAAGCCATCAAGTCAGCACTAAATATTTGAATCAATTTTTTTTGCCAAAATAATTATAGTGTTTTGGTGAATCTGCTTTATATAAACTATGCTAAAAAAATATTAGAATGCACATTAATAAGCTGTTATGTAGTTTAATTTTTCTATTGAACAAAGAATTTTGGAAATTGGTTGGAAAGTCATGCACACATTAAGTTCTTATTATTAAAAATGAAGCGGAGTTTTTCAGCATACCATTAATAAATTATTATTCCTTTAAACTGATTAGAAAATGTTGTGGCACAAAGGAGTAATTTTGTGTAATAATTTTTATATAACTCTAAAAAAAATGGATTGGAGAGATAAACTAAGTGGATTAAAAAGCAATTTGCCCGAGAGTGAAGAAATTGTTTCGTCCACAAAAACTGAAGTAAGGAAACAGCAAAAAGAGCCGCTGCGGGTGGAACTCGATAAGCGCAACGGAAAGCCTGCAACGCTTATAACAGATTTTGAAGGTGCCGATTTTGAATTAAAAGAACTTGCACGTATTCTGAAAGTTAAATGCAGTTCAGGCGGATCTTCACGCGATGGTGAAATTCTTATTCAGGGAGATTTCAGGATTAAAATAGCTGAAATATTAAATGATATGGGATATAAAGTAAAGAAGATAAACTTCAAGTAAATCACGCTTCAATAGAACAAATTTATACCAGTTTTTATTGCAGATTAATTAGTCGAGCCTTAAAAAGCCCATTTACGATTATAAAAAATTAAAAAAAT
>CAYQWD010000487.1:0-2341 GCA_964420955.1 uncultured Paludibacter sp.
CGACCCCACAGTAAACAGCGAAAAGCAATTAAAGGGCATTTCAAGAATGAAAAAAGACAAAATAATTGATGGTTTCAATCCCTATTGAAAGGAGCTATCCGCCAAATGGGAAAATAAATTCAAATCCAAAAAACAATAAATAATCCTTTTTCGCACAATCAACGATTAAACCAAACATTTTTTGTGAAATTGCATTAAACCTTCCATCGGATTTTGTGTAATATCGGAAATCTGAACACCCCGTTCCGAGCACACAATTTCTATCGTATCTTTAAAAAAATAAGCAACTGAACCAGTAAAACCAACTCTTAAATCATCCAAAGGATATTGTAAAACATTCCGACACAGAAAACTGTCGAAAGCATCGAAAACAAGATTAAAAACATAGGGTTCTTCGATGTGTTCAGACAGAAATGGCGTGAACTGCGCTAAAAAGCGGTTTGGAAACGGTTTCCGGTAAACATTTTCGAGAATTTCAGCAGCAGAGTAATTATATTTTCTGAAAAATGCATTTTTCAAATCTTCCGAAATCTGATTTTTCAGACAATCTGCTACCAATAATTTTCCCAAAACTGCGCCACTGCCTTCATCGCCAAGAATAAAACCGAGTGGCGAAATGTTTTGCTCAATAGCACTGCCATTGTAATAGCACGAGTTTGAACCTGTACCCAAAATGCAGGCTATGCCTTTTTCGTGCCCTAACAACGATCGGGCAGCGCCAAGTAAATCGCTTTCAACTTCAATACTTGCTTCAGCGAAAAACATCTTCAAAGCATCTCTCACTGCATTTTTCTTTTCAGGAAAGGAGCAACCCGCGCCATAAAAATGAATTTCGGAAATTTTTGCAGGCTCGGGAATTTGGGGTAACAAAACTTCGCCAAGTTCCGCTGAAATTTCATCGGTGGTTTGATAAAAAGGATTTATCCCTTTGGAAAAAATATTGCGGGCTTCATTATTCGCGTTCAGCAATCGCCAGTGTGTTTTTGTGGAACCGCTATCGGCTAAGAGTTTCATGTTGTTAAAAAAATAGATTGTGGAAACAAAATTTGAAAGTTCAAAGAAAATAAAGAAAACTGATAAAATCAAGTTATTACATTTTTTTTTAGCAACTTCAAAGTTTTTATGTAATTTTGAGTGCAATTTTTTTTTAATCTTCAATAAAACTAAATAATATGATGAATAAAATCAACTGTTATATTTTTAATGTTGAAAAATCTGACACTGATATAACAATTCAAAATTTTAAACAACTGAATTTTTCCGGTGAAATTTATGTAGTTACCAAGCCTGAAAACTACTATCATACAATTGAACATAAAATTATAGAAAATGAAAATTTCTTTAGTACAAGCCTTGTAAGTAGCATAGCTGAAACCGCTTATGCTGATTATACACTTATTTACACAAAAGGAAGTCCACTCGAATTTGGACTGTTTGCACTGGAACGAATGTTGCGAATAGCCGAAGACACAGGAGCGGGCTTAGTTTATTCTGATTATTACGAAATAAAAAACGATGTTCGGTCAGTTCATCCCGTTATTGATTATCAGAATGGAAGTCTGCGCGATGATTTTAATTTTGGTCCCGTTCTTTTATATCGTACCGAAACGCTGAAAAAAGCTGTCGCGGGTATGTCGACCGTATATCAGTTTGCAGGGTTGTACGATTTGCGTCTTAAAGTTTCGCAATTGGGCGAATTGGTTCATATCAACGAATATCTTTACACCACCGTAGAAACAGATACCCGCAAAAGCGGCGAAAAACAGTTCGATTATGTTGATCCGCGCAACCGCGCCGTGCAAATAGAGATGGAACTGGCATGCACCGATCATTTAAAAAAAATCGGCGGCTTTTTACCCCCCGTGTTTAAAACAATCGAATTTAGCGAAAGCAATTTTCTTGTAGAAGCATCAGTAATAATTCCTGTGAAAAACCGTGTAAAAACCATTGGCGATGCCATTCAGTCGGTTTTAAGGCAAAAAACTTCCTTTTCTTTCAATCTGATAATTATTGATAATTACTCTAACGATGGAACATCCGAGCTTATTGAAAAATTTGCCGGAAGCGATAATCGCGTAATTCATATTATTCCCCAACGCAAAGATTTGGGTATTGGAGGATGCTGGAACGAAGGCGTGCATGACAGCCGGTGCGGAAAATTTGCTATACAGTTAGACAGTGATGATGTATATCAGGATGAAAACACGATTCGAAAAATTGTAGATGCTTTTTATGAGCAAAACTGTGCAATGGTTGTGGGTTCATACACCATGACAAATTTTGCCATGGAAACCATACCTCCGGGGCTGATTGACCACAAAGAATGGACGCCCGACAACGG
>CAYQWD010000488.1:0-720 GCA_964420955.1 uncultured Paludibacter sp.
AAAGTTATCCGATTGTTGAAAAAATGGCTAAGGATTTAAAGGTTGGCGTGAATGAATTAATTCGTAATAAACCATTGATTCAACAGATTGAATTAAATAAATATGTTACTGATAAAATAGGATTACCGACATTAAACGATATTGTTCAGGAACTCGAAAAACCCGGACTTGATCCGCGCAAAGGAATTAAGGTTTTTGAATTTGATGCCGGTATCCGCAAAATAGAAGATGTAAAAATTGGAATGGAATTACCCGGAATAGTTACCAATATTACAAATTTTGGTGCATTTGTAGATATTGGAATCAAAGAAAACGGGCTAATACACGTTTCGCAAATGGCAGACCGATACATATCAAATCCGGCTGAAATCGTTTCGCTGCATCAGCACGTAAAGGTAAAAGTACTCGAAGTAGATACGGTAAGAAAAAGAGTGGGGTTAAAGTTAATACAATAAAAAAACGGACTTACATTAGTTTGTAAGTCCGTTTTAAGTAAAAATAAATTTTTAAAAAATACTCATTGAAACAGTCAAACCTGCCATTACAATCGAAACCATACTCATAAGTTTTATCAAAATGTTGAGTGATGGACCGGAAGTATCTTTAAAAGGATCGCCAACAGTATCGCCAACTACAGT
Source organism: uncultured Paludibacter sp. (assembly GCA_964420955.1). Lineage (GTDB taxonomy): Bacteria > Bacteroidota > Bacteroidia > Bacteroidales > Paludibacteraceae > Paludibacter. The sequence continues at coordinate 639 of CAYQWD010000488.1, forward strand.
TGCTTTATGATTATCTGATCCTTTTCCTCCCAGATTTCCTTCTTCGATATATTTTTTAGCATTATCCCATGCGCCACCGGCA
>CAYQWD010000488.1:730-2330 GCA_964420955.1 uncultured Paludibacter sp.
TAGCCATAAATACAGCAAGAACAAAACCTGCACTTAATCCTCCTATAAGCAATCCGAGAACGCCACCTACACCAAAAATAACACCAACTAAAACAGGAACTACTATGGCAAGAATAGAAGGGAATAACATTTCTTTTTGAGCGCCTTTAGTGGATATTGCTACACATCGAGCATAATCGGGTTCAGCTTTACCTTCCATTATTCCGGTAATTTCGCGGAACTGGCGGCGAACTTCAGCAACCATACTTTGTGCAGCACGTCCAACTGCATTCATTGTTAATCCGCAGAAAACAAATGCCATCATTGCTCCAATAAAAATACCTACCAATACTATTGGATTCATAAGTGTTACATTATAGTATTCCATAAAATCGGTAAAAGAAGAAACTTGAATTTGTTCTGTCGTTAGTAATTCTGAACCAACTCTTGCAAGTCCGTTTGCCGATGCATGTGCAATACGCTCAAGAGCTATTTTAATTTCTTCAATATAAGATGCCAACAAAGCTAGCGCAGTTAAAGCTGCCGAACCAATTGCAAAACCTTTACCTGTAGCTGCAGTTGTATTTCCAAGTGCATCGAGTGCATCGGTACGTTTACGCACTTCTTTCGGCAAACCGCTCATTTCAGCGTTACCACCTGCATTATCGGCAATTGGTCCGTATGCATCAGTAGCCAAAGTTATTCCAAGCGTTGAAAGCATACCTACAGCTGCGATTCCAATTCCATATAATCCAAGAGTTAGGTTTGATGTAAAGGTCATTGTAATTACATCGAATTGGGCTGCCAAAAATGCAAGAACAATGGCAAATGCGATAGTTACAACCGGAATTGCTGTTGAAATCATTCCTAATCCCAAACCAGATATAATTACCGTTGCAGGACCTGTGTGTGAGCTTTCAGCCACTTTTTTTGTTGGCTTGTAACTTTGTGAAGTGAAATATTCAGTAGATTGACCTATAATAATTCCGGCTATTAATCCAACTATTACTGACAAGGAAATTCCGAGCCAATTTTGGATTCCCAAAGCCCAAAGAATACCGAAAGTAGAAACTGCAATTAATGCCGAACTTACGTTTACACCCAAACCCAGAGCGTTAAGTAATTGTTTCATTTTAGCGCCTTCTTTGGTTTTAACAAGGAAAATCCCGATTATGGAAAGAATAACGCCAATTGATGCAATAATCATAGGTGCAAACACGGCTTTCAATTGCATGGTTTCATTGGCAATAAAAGCAGAAGCTCCAAGCGCAGCAGTAGCAAGAATTGAACCTGCATACGATTCGTAAAGGTCGGCGCCCATACCGGCAACATCGCCTACGTTATCGCCTACATTATCAGCAATGGTAGCAGGGTTGCGTGGATCGTCTTCAGGAATTCCGGCTTCTACTTTACCTACGAGGTCAGCGCCAACATCGGCTGCTTTGGTGTAAATACCTCCGCCAACACGGGCAAACAATGCTTGTGTAGAAGCTCCCATACCAAAAGTAAGCATTGTAGTTGTAATAAATATTAATTTGTTGTGATCAGTGTTGTCTGCAAAATAATTCAATATGTAATACCATGCTGCAATGTCGAGTAATGCAAGTCCTACTACTGTTAA
>CAYQWD010000489.1:0-2327 GCA_964420955.1 uncultured Paludibacter sp.
CGATTTCTTAATACCACCGCTTATGGTATCAAGTATCTGTTTTCCGTTTTCAAAAAAAAGAATGGTAGGCGATGAACTCACACCTAACGAAGTCGCCAGATCGCGATTTCCCTGTCGAAAAATCTTGAGGAATTTTATTTTTTCGCCATATAATTCAGCCAAAGCTTCGAATTTTGGAGCTAAAGCTTCACATGGAGGACATTCGGTTGAATAAAAATCCAGTATTACTTTTCCTCCGTTTAATACTTCCTGCTGAAAATCAGCTGCATTAATTTCTTTCATAAGACCTCTCCCCGACCCTCTCCAAAAGATAGGTAGATAGGGATATTTTAATTTTTTTGTAATTTATAGTTACTTAAACATGTTTATTTTTTCAAAAAAGATTTTTTGAAAAATCTTCAAAATTCAGAAAATCCTCATAAAATACTTCCTCCATCTCCTGTGGAGAAGTAATACGCCGCTCCCAAACTCAGCAATTCCTTTATCGGTCTGCAATCAGGATTATTCGGATGCCCGAATTTGTTTTTTGCTACCGATGCGCAACCTCCACCACAAGCCAACGAAATATCGCATGTTTTACATTTTTTGATTGTAGTTATGTCGCGGTTATGCCATGTTTCAATTGCTGATTCATTTTTTGTTACCTCAGGATAAAAAGTTCCGAGTTCGTCTCCTTTATTTCCAACAGTGGCAGTGCATGAATAAATAGTTCCTGTAAAATCGAACGCCCATTCGGTTTTACATGCCGGACACGAATCGAACAACGGTGGCGGAAGTGCTTCGTTTTCGGCTATATATTTTACAATGGAAAATGCAGGTTTGTAAAATTCGGCAATAAAAGGATGTACTTTTAGTAATTCGTACAAATGTTTGTAAAGAGTAGCTCTGTCGAATAGTTTTTCGGGTGTACTGTTGCAAAAATGCAGTTCATAGTTTCTTCCGATCTGGGTTTTGAAAAATGGAGATTTTGTCCAGCCACGATCGATTGCAAAACGCGATAGTCCGGCAAGATTTTCGACATTTTCCTTGTCAATTATCATACGCAGATTAATGTTGATTCCTGCAGCAAGGCAAGCATCAATTCCTTCCACAATTCTGTCAAAAGTCGGTTGTTTCCCTTTCAGGTAACGCCTATCATCGTGCACTTCTTTTGTTCCATCGAGCGTAACCTGCACTTCACGAATACTTGCAGTTTTAAGCAACCCGACATAACTTTTTAACGTATAGCCGTTTGTAACAAAAGCCAAATCCAATTTTGCTTCGTTGGCTCTCGAAATAAAATGATTCAGCATAGTACGCTGATTTTCGCCGGGTAAAAGTGGCTCTCCTCCAAAAACAGTAACGTATTTACGTCGTCCGGCAAATTCATTTTTTACATAGTTGAAAAATGCATCTATTACCTCGGTGTTTACGACTTTCAGTACCGGATAGTAGCCCTCTTGATAACAGTATGTACAGGCAAAATTGCATGAATAATTCGGCACAAAAAACAATTGTGTTTCATCTTCATCACGTTTTTCGGCAAAATCAAGATAAGCCAGTCTAAATGCGCTTTTCTCCTTTGCTTCATCGGTCAGATATCCACGTTGAGCAAAATCGCCATTTTCATCAAGCCCCTGTTCGAGTTTCTTTAATTCTTCATTTGAAATAATATCAGCTGAATTATATAGAGGATTAACGATAAAGAAGTCCTCTGAATCTGTTATAGGAGTAATTATATTGTGTTTGGATAATGACATATTCTGTTTTGAACGTTTTTATTGAAAAACTTTTCCAATGTTCAGAACTTTGAAAAAGTTTTTCAATAATTGCAGTTTAGTCATGACAACCGGCTACAATTTTAGAAACTTTGGCGCAACATTGTGCCTGTTTCAATTCGTTGTTGTGTGAGCAACAACTGTTTTTTTTCACTACACTTCTCATAACAATAATATATGTGATTGTGCTCTCCTCCCCATCTGGCAGAGCAAATACAAAATTCCCTTCAGGGGCAAGGGGTTTTCATTTATTTATATCCTCTTACAGTCCAACTTGCAACTTCTGCTTGCCCTTTAGCGTAAGGAGCGGATTCTTCCAAAATCTGTATATTAGTAAACCCGGCTTCCTCGAGCATTAGTAAATATTCTCTGCGTGTAACTGCGCCTGCCCAACATTCAGCAACGGCTACAGGATCGTTACGAAATTCTTCGGCAACAGGTGAAGTAGCATAAATATCACTTACCACAAATCTTCCTCCTGGTTTCATTATGCGTTTTACTTCGCACCATACTTTTTGTTTATCAGTTGCGTGATTTATTGTACAGTTTGATATAATTAAATCAATGGTG
>CAYQWD010000490.1:0-2325 GCA_964420955.1 uncultured Paludibacter sp.
ATTCAGTAACGGGCGAAACACGTTTGATAAATCTTCCTATTTTTTCTTCATTCAACCCTGTAACCGATGATATGGCGTTATGTCATCCATCTTACCAAACTAATAATGGAAAACTTCGTGTGTTAGATGCTGAAAATGCATGGTTTATCCGCGTAGACAGCGTAAACGAATACGGTGATGATCCATTTTTGGAAAAAATTACAATAAAACCGCCAAAACCTTTATTATTTTTAAATCTGAAATCGAATCCGGATTCTACCGTTCTAATTTGGGAACATACCGAAGATGAACCAGGTAAGCGGTGTCCGAATCCGAGAGTTATTCTACCCCGAGATATTGTTCCAAATGTACTTGTTCAACCTGTTTCGGTAGATATTCGCAGTTTTGGTGTACGCACACCACCAAGCACTTCAGAGAATCCTAACTATGGAATTTTAGGATTATTCCATCTTTTACCACCTGCCCTGGCATGGTTATGGCGTCTGGTTTCTCCACGTGGACATGCAAATCCAAGTATTGTAGGCGGTTTCGGAATGGCATCGGAGGGTGTAGGCTCTTACTGGCCATTTGCAACCGGCAAAATGGTTGATCATGCAAATATGTTACTCGATCAAATTATTAAAACACCGGCAACTCGTTTTACACTTGTTCCAAATCAATATATCGGTGTATGGAAAGTAGGTTTTAAGCCACAGTTACTGATGCGTGAATATCTTACCCGCAGAGGAAATGCACATCTACGTGCTGATCAGTATCAACCCTCACGCTGTCCGCTGCTTGGATACGAATTGAATTATCTGACAATTGAAGGAGCAAAAATTCCTTCACGTTTCTTGAAAGTTTATAAACAAGATGAGGTAGGAAAAGAAGGTTATGATAAAGGCGCCGAAATACTTTATGAATTCTTCAAATCAGAACTTCAAAAATTCTTAGTTCCTGAACTAAATCCAAAAGGAAGGGAAATTATTGAAGCATGTTTACGCGGTGCATCGGTTGAAGAATATCAGAAAATACTCGTTATTTAAATACAGATAAAATTTAAGTATAATTTATTTCAGAATAAAAAAATAGATTTACTTGAATAAAAAATAAAACGGAACTGAGAATAAACTTGGTTCCGTTTTTTTTCGATTTTTGTTTCAAGATATTTCTTACAGAAAAAACCTGACAAGATTGATTACAATCAGTCAGGTTTTTTTTAAGGATTGGTTATGCTAATGGATTAACCTTTGATAGCTGCCTGTGCTGCTGCCAAACGTGCAATTGGAACGCGGAATGGTGAGCAGCTTACATAATTTAGACCTGCACGGTGACAGAATTCAACCGATGAAGGTTCGCCTCCATGTTCACCGCAAATACCAACTTTAAGGTTAGGTTTTGTCTGTCGGCCTTTTTCAACACCCATTTCAACGAGTTTACCTACGCCATTCTGATCAATTGCAGTAAAAGGATCAACTTTGAAAATACCTTTTTTCAAATAATCGGGTAAGAATTTACCTGCATCATCGCGAGAGAAACCAAGAGTCATCTGTGTTAAATCGTTAGTTCCAAACGAGAAGAATTCAGCTTCTTCAGCAATATGATCGGCAGTAAGCGCTGCGCGTGGAATTTCTATCATTGTTCCAATTTGATATTCAATTCTATCGCCCTTTTCAACGAAAACTTTCTCGGCAGTTTCCTTTATCAAATCCGACTGATTTTTTAGCTCAGCTACAGTACCAACAAGTGGAACCATAATTTCAGGACGTGCATCCACACCTTTTGCTTTCAGATTTAGAGCAGCTTCAATAATTGCTCGGGTTTGCATTTCGGTGATCTCGGGATAAGTAATTCCTAAACGGCAACCACGATGTCCGAGCATAGGATTGAATTCCTCCAGTTCAGCAACTTTCTGTTTTACTTCATTAAGAGTTAGACCCATTTCTTCGGCAAGAGCCTTTTGCATTTCCTGCTGATGCGGAACAAATTCGTGTAAGGGTGGATCTAGTAATCGAATAGTTACACCATAACCTTCCATTGCTTCAAGAATACCTTCGAAATCGGCTCTTTGGAAAGGAAGTAATTTTTCAAGTGCTTTTTTGCGATCGGCGGTAGTAGAAGAAAGAATCATTTCACGCATTGCTTTGATACGCACACCTTCGAAAAACATGTGTTCGGTACGAGTAAGTCCAATACCTTTAGCACCAAACTCTCTTGCACGTATTGCATCTTCAGGAGTATCAGCATTTGTACGAACACTCATGCGTGTATATTTTTCGGCAATTTCCATCAATTCGGCAAAATCGGCATCCAACTCAGCCTCTTTTGTTTGCACCTGACCAAGGT
>CAYQWD010000491.1:0-2320 GCA_964420955.1 uncultured Paludibacter sp.
ACACAAACAAGGATAAAGTGTGCATTTGATGCAATAACATAATGGAAATTTAATATCTTTGCATTGAACCAAATTGAAAAACCATGTCAAATAAAATTTCTGCCACCAAACGTAAATTGATTGAAGTTGCACGTAATCTTTTTGCCCGTTACGGAAAAAAAGATGTAACCATGAATGACATTGCTGAAGCATCAAGCAAAGGAAGACGTACGCTATATACTTACTTCAACAACAAAGAAGAAATTTATAGAGAAGTAATAGATATTGAGTTAAAACATATTCTGAACAGACTCACTCAAAAAGCAGAAGATGTTTGCGAACCCGATGTAAAACTCACCAATCACATACTTACACATCTCGATGCTATTAAGGAAGTCGTTACACGTAACGGTTCATTGCGTGCTGATTTTTTTCACGATATTTACGAAGTAGAGCGTATACGTCGCAAAGTAGATATTAAGGAAATAGCACTGATTAAATCAATTCTAATTGAAGGTATCGAAAAGAAAATTTTCAAGAGAATGGATCCCGATCTTTCAGCCACCATAATTTTTTATGCTATCAAAGGACTTGAAGTGCCTTATATACGGCAGAATATCAGCAACGAATTCGAAAAAAACAAGAACAGTATTGTAGAATTTATTTTTCAGGGTATAAAACGCAATTCTGCTTATACCGGAAAAATCTGAAAAATATGTAAAATCAATTAGAGAAATATTTCATTAATAATAAGAAAAGCAGTACCTTTGCACTCCAATTTTAAAAACCATATCGATGGCTTTTGTAAACAATACGATGATTGTACGCAGGGTGCTGATGTCAAAACTTATAACCTTGTACAAAGAAGGAAAACTTCTAAGTGAAATTGATAGAATTCCGATTGAAATGTCCCCAAGAAATGGACAAGCGCGTGGACGCTGTTGTATTCATAAAGAACGCGCCGTACTGAAATACAAAATTATGCCAATTTTGGGTTATCGCATCGATGAAGAAGAAGACGAACTCACTCCGCTTGCTGAATATGCCAAAAATGCATTAAATCGGAAAAATAATTCCCAAAGCATACTAACAGTAGTTGACGAGGCTTGTACAGCCTGTGTAAAAACAAACTACGTAGTAACAAATCTCTGTAAAGGTTGTGTGGCGCGCTCATGTTACATGAATTGTTCCAGAGATGCTATTTCTTTTCATGAAAATGGACAGGCTTTCATTGATCATAAAAAGTGTATCAATTGTGGTATATGCAAGGAAGCATGTATGTATCATTCAATAGTCTTTATACCTGTACCCTGCGAAGAAGTGTGTCCTGTAAAAGCAATTAGCAAGGACGAAAACGGCATTGAACATATTAATGAAGACAAATGTATTTATTGCGGAAAATGCATCAATGCATGTCCGTTTGGGTCAATTTACGAAATTTCACAGATTTTTGATATTTTACCTGCCATTGATAGAGGTGAGAAACTTGTGGCATTGCTTGCGCCTTCCATTATGTCGCAATTTGAAGGTACAATAACTGATATCTTTCATGCAGTAAAGAAAATCGGATTTACAGATGTTCTCGAAGTAGCATCGGGCGCAGTAGTAACAGCCAAACGTGAAGGTGAAGAATTGCTGGAAAAGCTCGAATCAGGACATCAGTTCATGACTACTTCGTGCTGTCCTTCCTATATCGATTTAGTTGACAAGCACTTGCAGGAAATGAAGCCTTACCTTTCTCGCACGGGTTCACCGCTCTTTTATGCCGCTCAAATGGCAAAAGAAAAATATGCCGATGCAAGACTTGTATTTATAGGTCCCTGTGTTGCAAAACGCAGAGAAGTGATGACGAATCCTGATGTTGATTACACAATTACTTTCGAAGAACTTGAATGTCTTTTCAGTGGTTTGAAAATAGAAGTAGAAACCGGCATGGAGGATATTAATGTAGCGCCAATGCATGGTAGAGTATTTGCACGTGCGGGAGGAGTGATTTCATCAATACAAACAATTTATCCTGAAATAGGTTTAAAACCTTTAGCAGTAGCTAATTTAAACAAAAAAAATATTGCACTTCTACGTGCCTATGCCAAAGGTAAAGCTCCGGGGAATTTTGTGGAAGTCATGGCTTGCGAAGGTGGGTGTATTTCCGGTCCCTGCAGTAAAATTGATTATTCGAAAGCACAGAAGCTATTTAAAAAAGCCTTGAATGAAATGTGAGAATGTATGTTTTGCAAATTAATGACTTTATGAAAATGAAAAATAATGATGGTCTGTTTGAAAACATGTAATTAGTCGAGCCTTAAAAACTGCATAAACAAAAGAATATCAATAAAATAAA
>CAYQWD010000492.1:0-2312 GCA_964420955.1 uncultured Paludibacter sp.
AAAGTTGTAGATGGTAAGAAAAAAAATAACGAAGAGAAGCTTATTCTGTTAATTTTTAGCATAATACAATAATAAGATTAATAATTATACTGAAAATTCTGACAACTATTTGCAGAATTTCTAAAATAGAATAAAAAGTAGAAACAAAGCTTAGATAAAAAGAAAAAACCGCACTGTTTCTTGTTGAGAAAACTCCTGAAATCAGGATTTGAGCTACCGATTTTTTTTGTAATCTGCTGTTTCGCCTAAGCAAAAACCCGTAGGTGCAGCCCGCCATTAAAAACCTTTTATCACTCAGTAATTCTTTAATGTTGAGTTTTCCAATCTCTGAACAATGCGGTTCGTTTCTTTTACCAATGCAAATATAGCATTTATTTCGAAAAAGTATTCGCTCTTGAGCCTTTTTTTACACACATTTTATATTATTTGTAATAAAAAAATCACGAACAGTTTACAAGAACTGAGTTGTTTAAAAAACAGACATAAAAATTATGTAAATTAAAAGAAAATGACTATTTTTGTGCCACTTTTGCCAAAAAGAAACAAATTAAAATTTAAAAAACTACCGTAATATGTCGAAAATAAACAATCAGAAAGATGAGTTGGAAAATGTACAACAAGTTCTAACAACATCCGAAGCTTTTATCGAAAAATATCAGAAACAAATTTTATATGTAGTGGGTGGAGTTGTACTCTTTGTCATTTTAATTCTTGCCATTCGCAATTATTATCTGAAACCCAAAGAAATTCAGGCAGCCAACGAAATGTATAAAGCACAGTCATATTTTAATACTGATTCGTTTAAAGTAGCGTTAAATGGAAAATTGCCCGAGTTTATCGGATTCAAAGAAATTGTTTCAGAATATGGTATCACTTCATCCGGAAATCTAGCTTCGGCTTATGCGGGTATCTGTTACTTTAAATTAGGCGAATACGATAATGCTATCAAATATCTTTCTCAGTTTGACGGAAAAGACGAAAATGTAAGTGTAACTGTTACAGGTCTCATTGGTGACAGTTATGTAGAAAAGGGAGAAACAAAAAAGGCTATTAATTATTTTGAAAAAGCTGGCAATGCCGATAATAAAGTTTTAAGTCCTTTTTACCTTAAAAAAGTTGCCATTGCATACGAATCACTTAATCAAGTGGAAAAAGCTCTGGAAATTTACAATAAAATAAAAGAAAAATATCCACAAAGCTCTGAAGCTTCAGAAATTGATAAATATATTGCACGTATTAGCAAATAAAAAAATCTGATTTGATTTTTTAAAAAAGCTGCTTCAATAGTTCTGAGGTAGCTTTTTTTAAATACCTGAAAAATTTGATTCAAATAAATAATTTCTTAACAAAAATATGGCAACCAAATACCAAAATCTTTCAGAATATAATCCTGATATTTTGCCTGGGAGAGAAATACTTCAACAGCAGAAATATGCAATAGCAGTAGCCGATTGGAATCCGCAAATTACACATACTTTGCTCGAAGGAGCTATTAACACGCTTGTACAACATGGTGTTAATCTTAAAAACATTAATGTAGTACATGTTCCCGGCACTTTTGAACTGACATGGGCAGCCAAAGAATTTCAAAATCGGTTTGACATAAATTCTGCAATGGAAAACAAAAAACATACATACGATGCAGTTATCGCTCTGGGTTGCGTGGTACAAGGCGAAACTCCACATTTTGAATATGTTTGCCAGGGAGTTACACAGGGTATTACTGCTTTGAATACAGTTCCAAACAGATGTCCGGTAATTTTTGGCGTGTTGACTACTTCAAATATGGAACAAGCATTCGATCGTGCCGGAGGAAAACATGGCAATAAAGGTGTGGAAGCTGCTATAACTGCTATAAAAATGGCAAATATTGTTTGGTAAATTCGCATAAGAGTTGTATCTTTGCACTCGCAAAACCAAAACGGGCAGTTACCAGAGTGGCCAAATGGGGCTGACTGTAACTCAGCTGTCTTTCGACTTCGGTGGTTCGAATCCATCACTGCCCGCAAAACATTTACAATTTAAACAATTACAATTTACAATTTAAATGGTAAATGCCATGCGGAAGTAGCTCAGTCGATAGAGCATTAGCCTTCCAAGCTGAGGGTCGCGGGTTTGAGTCCCGTCTTCCGCTCTCAAAGCAAAAAAGCTGACAATTTTTGTCAGCTTTTTTATTGAATTTTACTCATAAATTTTTCAACTTCGATTGTAATTCTTTCATGTTCGCCCTCGCCTATCAAAACATTGCTATGATCATAAGCTAAGATTTTAAAAACATTTTTTTTCCCTTCTGTTTTAATCAATTCGGCAAT
>CAYQWD010000493.1:0-2291 GCA_964420955.1 uncultured Paludibacter sp.
AGCCGACATAAAAAAGCTATCGAAAACACTGAAAGCTGACAGACTGGCATTGAAGTCGGCTCAAGTTTACAACTATAAAAATGGCAACGAACTTATACCCAAAACAGATAAATATGCACGTTACCACAAAATGTCCGATGGTACTTACAAAATAAAAAACAAACTTCACAACCGGTGTTTGAGCCTCTGGAGCGGTGCGGTTATGAATGCAAACGGTGATATTTTACCCTGCTGTTTCGACAAAGAAGCTTCTCATGTTTTTGGCAACCTTAATAAAACAGAAATTTCCGGAATAATGAATGGTGAAAATGCACGTTTATTCAGAAATTCTATTCTGAACAACAGAAAACAACACGAAATCTGCCGTAACTGTACTGAGAAATAATAGAAATTCTCAAACAAAATAAATTTAATACATTAGACTTTAAAGGGATAATTTTTTAACTACATGGAACGTAACAGTTTACTTGTTTTTTGTTATTTAACATTGAAAATAAGAATATATAGTTACTTCAAATTCACTTTGTAATAGGAATAGATGCTAAATAATTGATGCTTTTGCAGCAATAACTATGAGGTCTTTAATTTTATTAATTTATCTACCCATTTGATAAAATGCTTCATAGATTTTAATTCAAATAATGTCATTTAGATCAATGGGGCGTTATAAAATAACACAATATGCATTAAATAAAGCTGTTATGTATTAACATTATTGATATTCTAAAAAGATTATTTTAAATACTCAATGCGAAGGGCAAAAAAGTTTTTAATTTTCACAATATGCCAATAACCCGATTCTTTAAAAAGGACGCAAAGAAGAAAACTTAAAAGTTTTCCTTTGGGAATTTGCATCTTCGCGTTCACAATATAATTTTTTATAACGAACTATTGTTACATAGAACGCTTGAAAAAATTAAACAAACTATTTTATGTTATACAAATTGTGGCGCTTGCATTGGAGTTTAATAAATTTGCCAAATTCGAGCACACATAAAAGCAACAAACCAAAATTGAAGCATCAAATCAATCAATATTGCTTAGTATGAAAAAATGTGGTCCAAGTTAAATTTAATCCAAATTAGATAAAGCTGAATAACTTACAAACTAAAAGAATTATGAATCAGCATGAAGCACAATAAAGAAGAATTATAACTTATCGAGCAAGCTTATATTCCACAAAAGCCTCGATAGCTTCGTACGAAGCCAAACCGAGTTTATTGTACAAATCAGCGGTAGCTTTGTTTCTTTCTTCTGCACGTTGCCAAAACAGGCGTTCATCGCCACCCATAAACGGAGCGCTTTCCATTTGTGATTGATGCTTCAAAATAGAATTTCGTTTTTGACGGAGTTGTTCAGGGCTCATGGGTACTGCCATTTCGATATGATCAATTTCCCATTCAGCCCAAGCGCCACGATACATCCATATTCGGCATTCTTTCATCCATTCTGTAAATTTCAGTTCATCAATTGCTGCAAGTGCAGCATTCAGACAAACTTTGTGCGTTCCATGCGGATCGGCAAGATCGCCTGCAACAAATATCTGATGCGGCTTAACTTTCACTAATAAATCTATTACCTTTTGCACATCAACTTGTGAAAGTTTTCCCTTTTGCACTTTACCTGTTTCGTAAAATGGAAGATCCAGAAAATGCACGTTTTCAGGTTTCAAGCCTACAAAGCGACATGCTGATCGAGCCTCCTCGCGCCGAATTTGACCTTTCACGAACAGAATATCAGGAGTATCCGAATCACCCGGATTTTTTTGAGACATGGTAAAGTTAAGCGCATTTTCTATAAGGTGATAAAATTTATTGTTTTCAGGATCAAACTTTTCCAGTATATTTTTGAAAAGCATAACTGATCGTACAAATTCATCGTCGCCTACTGCAATATTTCCTGATGTTTGGTATGCAACATGCACTTCGTGACGCTGATCTACAAGGCGTTGAAAAGTACCACCCATTGAAATTACATCATCATCGGGATGAGGGCTGAAAACAAGAACTCTTTTAGGAAAAGGTTTTGCCCGTTCCGGTCTGTTGGTATCATCAGCATTGGGTTTACCCCCGGGCCAACCAGTAATTGTATGTTGCAAATCATTAAAAATTCTGATATTCACATCGTAAGCCGAACCATAGAGCGATAGCAATTCATCAAGTCCGTTCTGATTGTAATCCTTATTTGTAAGTTTAAGTATCGGTTTCCGGGTTTCATTACAAAGCCACACAATTGCGCGGCGAATTAGTTTGTCAGTCCACTCACAAGACCCAACCAACCATGGATGACTT
>CAYQWD010000494.1:0-851 GCA_964420955.1 uncultured Paludibacter sp.
AAAACAGGAATGAAAATATCGGCGCCGCCTACATCCTTACCCTCTTTGCTTCTATCAGCGCTGCGGAAAACAAAACATAATTTTGTTACTTTTTCGCCCGATGTCGATGAAATTCCATAATAAGTATTCATGTTTGGTGCAATCCATAGTTTCCACTTGTTGTTGCCGAGCGGAGTTAATTTGTATTTTGAGGAATTGTCGCCCCATGTTGGTGCATATTTCCATGTCGATGGCGAAAGGTTTGTATAAACTCCTGTGTGAGCATAAACATCGCCTGTGAAATCCTTTAAACCTCCGGTTCCAAGCGCAGCATCAAAAACTACCTCAATTACACTATTGTAATCTTCAGTAATTATTGCAGGGTTTGTTGTTACAATTTGTGCATTGCTAAATGCTGTAAAGATGAATGAAATAAGTAAAAGCAATGTTTGTTTCATTTTAGGGCTGTTGTTGATGTGAATTTACAATTGTAGTGTATTTTTTTTGATATTAATTTCAAAACAAAGGTAAGCAGTTTTTCAAAAATTTATCATTATAGTTTCTGCAATTAATTTATTTTATATCGCAAACGTTTGCAAATTTTCAAGGTAATTTTTCTTCTATTTGTTTTACGCCAATTATTTCATTTCCATATCTTTGAAAAGTATTACTCTAAAAACGCTATAATGATGAAAAAATATTTAATGGCTTTGCTCTCTGCTTATTTGATTTTTTCGCAAAGTTTTAGTCAAACGCCATTTAACAAGCCGCCTGCATGGGCTAATAATGTAATATGGTATCAGATTTTTGTCGAACGATTTTCAAATGGCGATTCAAGGAATGATCCTTATCCACAGGTAATGAATGTGCCT
>CAYQWD010000494.1:861-1105 GCA_964420955.1 uncultured Paludibacter sp.
ACACCCGAAAACTGGAAAATAACACCATGGACAGCCGACTGGTTTGCTTGTGATGATTGGATGAAAGATTCACAAAAAAGTTTCAGCGATTTATTGCAATACCGCCGATATGGCGGCGATTTGCAGGGTGTTCTGGATAAACTCGATTATTTGCAGGAACTTGGTATTACAGCAATTTATTTCAATCCGCTGAATGATGCTCCATCGCTACACAAATACGATGCGCGTTATTATCATCATATCG
>CAYQWD010000494.1:1115-2288 GCA_964420955.1 uncultured Paludibacter sp.
ATTTTGGACCCGATCCTGTGGGTGATTTGAAAATTATCCAATCAGAAAATCCAGCCGATCCGCGTACATGGCAATGGACTTCGGCAGATATGCTATTTCTGAAAGTTGTAGATGAATGTCATAAACGCGGCATGAAAGTAATTCTTGATTTTTCGTGGAATCATACCGGTACATTATTCTGGGCATGGCAGGATATTCTTAAAAATCAAGGCAATTCGGCTTATAAAGATTGGTACAATATTAATTCTTTTGATAATCCAGAAACGTTGGATAACGAATTCTCTTATTCGGGTTGGTACGGAAATGCTTATATGCCGGAGTTTAAAAAAATTGATATTCATGGTGAAAGAATCAACGGAATTCCTTACGAAGGAAATTTGCCCGAAGATGTAAAAAAACATGTTTTCGAAGTTTCGAAACGTTGGCTCGCTCCTAACGGAGATATATCAAAAGGTGTTGATGGTTTCAGACTCGATGTGGCCGAGCAAATTGGCTTGCAGTTTTGGCGCGATTACCGCAAATTTGTACGATCGGTAAAACACGATACATACCTTCTGGGAGAAATTTGGTGGGAGAAATGGCCCGATAAGTTGATGAATCCAGCTCCATATCTTCAGGGAGATGTGTTTGATGCTGTTATGTTTTATCAGGTTTATAAACCTGCAAGATATTTTTTTGCTGATACAGGCATACCTTTCGATGCTAAAATGCTGAAAGATAGTTTGCTCAAAGAGTGGGGGCGTGTGTCTGAAGATAATTTATATGCAATGATGAATGTTTCTTCATCGCACGATACGCCACGTTTGCTTAGCGATTTTTTTAATGAGGGTAAATATAAATATCATGTTTCGCCAAACGATAATCCGGATTACAAAACTGGGAAACCGGACATCGAAACTTACAAACGATTAAGGTTGTATCTGATTCATTTATTTACAACCATTGGAGCGCCCCAAATCTGGAACGGCGAAGAAATGGGAATGTGGGGCGCTGATGATCCTTTTCCGCGTAAACCGCTTTGGTGGAAAGAAATAAAATTTGCAAAGGAAAATCGCAATAATGTAAAGAATTTAAAACCTGCGTACGATAAAGTTGGTTTCGATAAAAATCAGTATGCATTTTATAAAAAACTGATTGAAATACGTAAATCTAACTCCGCTTTGATTGATGGAA
>CAYQWD010000495.1:0-2256 GCA_964420955.1 uncultured Paludibacter sp.
ATTGATTTGCTTAAAAATTAATCAGCCTCGTGCCTAATTTTTTGGGAATTTGAGATTTTAGCGTGCGCTAAAAGTTCAATATCCGCAGATTGATGTAAAATAATATCGTGATATATTTTTCTTCCACCAGGCAATCGTGTCAAGAAATCTATGTTTTTTTCATAGAGATCGCGAATATTGGATTCAGAAAAATAACCAGCATCTATTAGAACGTAACTGTTATTAACCCCTAAGTTTTTAAGCTCTAAAATGGTTTTTTGTAATGTGCTAACATCCGTGATGTTACCAGGTAGAAATCTATAAAATAAAGGAACTGTTGTTTGCAAATCAATGACGCACAATAAACGAAATTGTTTTTCTATTTTTCCATCAGCCTTTCCCCAAGAATTGAAATCAATATCAATTTGATTGGGTAAGCTAGTTGCATCAATAATAACGGATTTGTCGCTTCCACCAACTTGTTTAAGATAATCAATAAAAAATTGTCTTTGCACGGATTCCGTACCTAAAAAAGATAGCATATCACTAATTCTTTGCGAAGAAAGATTAACATTTTTTAAAATGTAATTAACGACATTTCCTGTTAACCAATTTTCGCCATGACACATTGCCATTTTCGTGCATAAACGATAAATCATTAATGCGAATAACCCATTGTTTTTCTGAAAAAAATGCTTATTAAATAAATCGAATAACTCAGATTTTTTTATCCACTCATACAAGAAATAGCCGTCACCAAAGTCTACAATCAATTTTTCATTACCAGAAGGTTTTTTTATAAATGAAACTATTTTTTTTGTTTTTGAATCAACAGGGCCTAAATATTTTGTCGTATTTCTTGCTTGCTTTTTTTCTTTATCCCAATGCGATGTAATCTCATAAGCATATACTTTATTGTTGATTTTTTTATGAACAATATAGCTCATATTTCATCGTACCTAAATTTAACTAAAAATTAGGTACGATTATATTGTGTTTTTTATGGCTATACAAGAGAAAGTTTTTTATTAACAAAGTTGAAGATTATATCTATTTTAATAGTATATTTTGATTATAAGAAGAATTGTGGAAAAATTGATTTGCTTAAAAATTAATCAGCCTCGTGCCTAATTTTTTGGGAATTTGAGAAAACCATGGGAGATAGAAGCTATTTTGTAAAATCTTGCCAATTTGATCTTTATGAAAAAAAAGTGTATGCATATATTATTTTAGATCCTGAAAGAAAAGCAAAAGAAATAAAAAAGTTATTACAAGATTATTGCAAAAACAAATCAGAAAGAGATGAGGAAAAAGATCGTCTTAAATTCGCGAATTGCGGGATTATAATACTCATTAGCTCAAAAGAAATTCCAACAGAGGAGATTTTATCT
The DNA here is from genome assembly GCA_964420955.1 of uncultured Paludibacter sp. Classification (GTDB taxonomy): domain Bacteria; phylum Bacteroidota; class Bacteroidia; order Bacteroidales; family Paludibacteraceae; genus Paludibacter. The sequence continues at coordinate 1,371 of CAYQWD010000495.1, forward strand.
TCTTATTATTTAAGATTGTCTGTTGAACAAGTTTTTTGCTATTCTAAATCAGATTTAGGGTTGTTACCTATTAGAAATCATAATGATAAAACCGTTCAAGGTTATTTATTTTTACAATTTCTACTTTTAATTCTTTATTTAAAAATAAAAGAAAAAGTTGCAGGAAAATATACGGTTGAGCAAACGTTATTAACGCTAAGGAAGTTAAAATGTAAAGTGTTTGAAGATCAAATCATTCCTTCGGAATTAACCAAAAATCAGAGGTTAATTTTTGAACAATTCGAACTCCTCGTACCTAATTTTTTGGGAATTTGAGAATATCCAATTTTTTTGATGGTCATTTTCAACCCATTTTCGAATAGAAAATGGATTCTCACCTTCTGTTAAATAACACAAACTTTTTAAATAAGTCGCTAACATGGCCTTCACTGAAATAGCCGTTTTCTCAATTTTTTCTGACATTAACGTTTCCGCTTCTGTCCCACCTAGCAATGCCTTTAATTCTGAAATATCTGCGGTTAACAGATTACGCAAAAGAATCAATAAACTCGGTTTTTTTGTAATCACCGCCATGCGATGTGCGGCAGCTGAAAAAATAGTACGCGCAGCGACAACAAAAAAAGGTTCACTGACATTAGGAGGCATCGGTATCAGTGCAGCGGCTCGGTTTTCAAAATGTGCCTTCGTCGGACATTCTCCCCAAAAATCCCAATGACTTGATCGTTGATCGAGGGGGTTTAGTAAAATATCTTCATTTGGTCTAAAATAATTTTGTATAAAACTACAGCCTTTGTCATAAATAAAGACTTTTTCACCCCGTGCACGTATATGATCGAGCAACTCACGTATCGCTGTCGATTTACCAGAACCTGTTGAACCTGCAAAC
>CAYQWD010000496.1:0-2223 GCA_964420955.1 uncultured Paludibacter sp.
TAAATATATTTTCTTCAATCTTTACAAGCGGTGTGTCGAAACTGAGTGTGTCGTTAACCATCATTTTCAGCATATTGGCATGTACATCATCGCCGAAAAGCATATAAGCTGCAGTATAAGCCATATCCTGAAAAGACATTTTTTCTATATTTTCGAAATACATTGTCGGAATTTCGGGAATATATTCCGGCATAAATAGACCTTTATCCTCTGCAAGACCTTTTAATACTGCATTGGCAAGAGATTCGCTACTTACTTTATTATTGGTACTGTAATATTTCATGACCCCTAACCCCTAAAAGGGAATTTTTGATTTATTAATTTTTTATTAAAACTATAATGCTTATTTTTCAGTTCCTGTTAGAAATAACCTGATCCTAAATTCCCCTTTAGGGGTTAGGTTTTTTTAGTTCTACTATCAATTGTTGCATAAACTCCATTTCGTGAAGTAATCCGTAACTTCCGTTTACACATGAAAATTCATCATATTGCTGTACACTGTCGGGCGATTCGCCTGTACGATAAATCACAAATGGAACAGGTTTGTTAGTATGGGTGCGAATAGCACAAGGTGTTGGATGATCGGGTAAAAGTGCAATGGTTACAGGCTCATTCCATTGCAGCAGTGCATCGAGTACAGGCTTCACAATGCGTCTGTCGAGAAATTCGATGGTTTTTATTTTCAAATCCACATCGCCTTCGTGTCCTGCTTCGTCGCTTGCTTCGATATGCAGATACACAAAATCATCGGTTTTTAGGGCTTCAATGGCAGCCTGTGCTTTTCCTTCGTAATTTGTGTTGTAAAGTCCGGTAATTCCTTCCACTTCAATCACTTTTAACCCTGCATATACACCAATACCACGAATAAGATCGACTGCAGATATTACCGAACCGCTTTTCAGCCCGTAAAGTTCCATCAGCGTCTTCATTTCAGGACGATAACCGGGCGACCAAAGCCAGATGCTGTTTGCTTTATCTTTTCCTGCAGCTGCACGCTTCAGATTGACGGGATGATTTTCGAGCAAGGTTTGCGAACGAAGAATCAAATCGTTGAGCATTTCAGCAGTTTCAGCAGCATCGGCGGTTTCGGCTTTTATCATCACATTGGAAAAAGGTGTTCCGGGCACATCGTGAGGAGGTGTGCAATGCAGACTTTTTTTTCCGCCCTTCATAATTAGCAAATGCCGATACGAAACACCGGAATAGAAGCTGAAAATCTCATTACCCATTTCTTTTTGCAAAAAAAGTATCAGTTCTTTTGCTTCTTCATTGCTGATATGTCCGGCTGAATGGTTTTTGATATTGCCGTTATCGATACAAATCAGGTTACAGCGCATTGCCATTTCGTTATCATTAATATTTATGCCCATGCTGGCTGCTTCGAGCGAACCGCGACCCTCGAAAACTTTTGGCACCTCGTAGCCTAACACACTCAAATTTGCAATTTCGCTGCCTGGTGCAAATCCAGAAGGAATTGTGTTGAGCATTCCGCAACGCCCCATAGCAGCCAATTTATCAATATTTGGTTTATTTGCCACCTGTAAACAGGTTTTATTATCAAGTATGGCAATTGGCTCATCTGCCATACCGTCGCCGAGAATTATTATGTATTTCATAAGATATCAAACCCCCTAAAGGGGCTTTAAAACACCCGAATTTTAAAATTTTTGTCGGAGCTGTTATTAGTAATTTCCTATTTGATGATTAAAAATAAGCTATTTTTTCACTTTTCTATTCTTATTCAAGAAAAATGGTTAAGAGAATTCCTTCAATCTCCTTTAACCACCTGCAAAGCAATTTTCTTTTTCCACTTTAGGGGTTGTACTACAAAAAATCCTTATAATCCTCTAAAGCAATTTCAAATTTTTGGACAGCTTCTTCGAGGGTTGTATAACACTCACCTCCGGCAGCATTCAGATGTCCGCCGCCATTAAACAAATCGGCTGAAACTTTGTTGGCAGGGAAAGTTCCAACAGAGCGCAAAGACACTTTTATTCTGTCAGTTTCTTCGCGCATAAAAACTGAAAATATTACATTTTCGATTGATAAAGGCATATTCACCAAACCTTCAGTATCGCCAATTTGATATTCGAAGCGTTGCAGTTCGTCTGAATTCAGCGTAATTAAAGCAGCTTTGTATGCCGGATATATTTTCATTTTCTCGTTTAAAGCATATCCTGTCAAGCGCAAACGATTTTCGGAAAAAGTATTGAAAACCTTGCG
>CAYQWD010000497.1:0-2221 GCA_964420955.1 uncultured Paludibacter sp.
GATTTATTTTTTAACATAAATAATTTGGTTTTAAACATAGAATTCGCAAAGTTTTAAATTGACACTTCTTGTCAATAACCTGATTCTTGAATAATGGACGCCAAGTGGAAAACTAAAAAGTTTTCATTTGTGTCTTAGCATCTTTGCGTTCACAAAAATATTTTCGTAACGAACTATTGAAATTAACACATTATAAAAATTGTACATTAGCTTAGGGTTCATTGGCATACTGGTTTTCTCACTTACCATACAAATCAAACTCAGCAGCGTTTACAATTTCAGCCATATAAAACTCACCAATTTTAACTCCTTCGGTATCGACCGGAATGAGCACCTCGGGATCTACTTCGGGTGAATCGAATTCTGAACGTCCCACGAAATTTTTACCTTCAATTCTGTCGATTATAATTTTTATTTTCTGTCCCACTTTTTTCTGATTCAAATCCGATGATATACATTGCTGTAAAGCCATAATCTCGTTCAGACGTTCCTGTTTTACTTCTTCCGGAATATTATCGTCATATTTTTCGTAAGCATAAGTTCCTTCTTCATTCGAATATGTAAATGCTCCCAAGCGGTCGAAACGTGCAAATTGCATAAACTCCTTCATTTCTGCAACATCCTGTTCGGTTTCGCCCGGATGCCCAACAAGCATGGTAGTGCGCAAATGAATTCCTGGAACTTCCTCGCGGATGCGGCGAATCAGTTCGTAAGTTTCCTTTTTAGTAATTTTTCTTCGCATTATTTTCAGCATATTGTCGCTGATATGTTGCAGGGCAATATCGAGATATTTGCATACATTTTTGCGCTCACGCATTACCCGTAAAATGTCATACGGGAATTGTGCCGGATAAGCATAATGCAAACGAATCCACTCCACGCCGGGAATGTCTGAAATACGCTCCACAAGTTCCGGCAATTTCAGCGCCTTGTATTTGTCGAGCCCATAATATGATAAATCCTGCGCAATAAAATGAAATTCCTTTACACCTTCAGCAACCAGCTTGCACACTTCTTCCTCAATATCCTCCATTTTGCGCGAACGGTGCCGTCCTGTTATCAACGGAATTGCACAATATGAACACATACGGTTACAACCTTCCGAAATTTTGATATAAGCATAATGCTTGGGTGTTGTCAAACTCCGTTCGTTTCGCAAATCGGCTCTGTATTCCTGACCTAAATCAGTAAGTATATTTGTATAATTAAACTTACCATAATATTTGTCAACTTCGGGAATTTCAGCTTCCAATTCTTTCTGATAACGTTCTGACAAACAACCCATTACGAACAACTTGCCTGATTTTTTCTTTTGCTGAGCAAATTGAAGTATCGTGTTGATGCTTTCTTCCTTTGCGTCACCAATAAATCCGCAAGTGTTAATAATAACAATTTCACCATCAGGCTTTTCAGCATCGTGGCGTACTTTATAACCCAATGCATCGAACTGACGCATTAACAATTCAGAATCTACTAAGTTTTTCGAGCAACCCAGGGTTACCACATCTACGGTTCCTTTTATGTCTTTTTTCTTACCCAAGTTTAATCGTTAATTCTGATTGGTGACTGATAAAATATAGAATCAAATGAAGTAAAACAACAAATTTGTATCAAATATTGACTAACTGAACAGTGAATCAACAAAAGCATTTTTATCGAACACCTGCAAATGTTCCATTTTCTCGCCCAGCCCGATGTATTTTACCGGAATTTTAAATTGATCGGAAATACCGATTACCACTCCGCCTTTTGCAGTACCATCGAGTTTTGTAATAGCTAAAGCATTAACATCTGTGGCTTTGGTAAATTGTTTTGCCTGCTCGAATGCATTCTGACCGGTGGAACCATCAAGTACTAACAGCACTTCATGTGGTGCTTCAGGAACAATTTTCTGCATTACATTTTTAATTTTTGTCAATTCGTTCATCAGGTTCACCTTATTGTGCAATCGTCCGGCTGTATCAATAATCACTACATCGGCATTATTAGCTTTTGCAGAAGCCACTGTATCGTAAGCAACCGACGCAGGATCAGCGCCCATTTTTTGCTTGATTACAGGCACGCCTACCCGTTCGCCCCAAATAACAAGCTGATCCACAGCAGCAGCCCTGAAAGTATCGGCAGCGCCCAAATAAACTTTTTTGCCGGATTTATTAAAATGATAAGCCAATTTTCCTATTGTCGTGGTTTTTCCTACACCATTCACACCTACTACCATAAT
>CAYQWD010000498.1:0-2217 GCA_964420955.1 uncultured Paludibacter sp.
TGTTGGACGTTCGCCCTGCAAAACATGAATTTCTACTGAAGGTTGATTGTCGGCTGCTGTGGTAAATGTTTCCGATTTTTTAGTTGGTATAGTTGTGTTAGCTTCAATAAGTTTTGTCATAACACCACCCATGGTTTCAATACCAAGTGAAAGCGGAGTAACATCGAGCAACAATACATCTTTCACATCACCACTCAACACTCCACCCTGAATTGCAGCGCCGATTGCTACCACTTCATCGGGATTTACACCTTTCGAAGGCGTTTTACCAAAGAATTTTTCTACGGCTGCCTGAATTGCAGGAATACGGGTTGATCCACCGACAAGAATTACTTCGTTGATATCGTTAATTGTTAATCCGGCATTTTTCAGTGCAGTACGACAAGGATCAATAGTTCTTTGAATAAGATCATCAATCAGTTGTTCGAATTTTGCACGGGTAAGTGTACGCACTAAGTGGCGAGGAACACCATCCACCGGCATGATGTACGGAAGATTAATTTCTGATGAAGTAGTGTTTGAAAGCTCGATTTTGGCTTTTTCGGCAGCTTCTTTCAAGCGTTGCAATGCCATTGGATCTTTGCTTAAATCAATGCCACTGTTATCGTTTTTAAATTCCTGTACCAACCATTCGATAATACGCTGATCAAAGTCATCGCCACCAAGGTGAGTGTCGCCATCGGTCGATTTTACTTCGAAAACGCCATCGCCTAATTCGAGAACAGAAACGTCATGAGTACCACCACCACAGTCGAATACAACGATTTTCAAATCCTTGTTGGTTTTATCCAATCCATAAGCCAATGCAGCTGCAGTAGGTTCGTTGATGATGCGACGAACATTTAATCCGGCAATTTCGCCGGCTTCTTTTGTTGCCTGCCGTTGTGAATCATTGAAATATGCAGGAACAGTTATAACAGCATCAGTTACTTCCTGACCAAGATATTCTTCTGCTGTTTTTTTCATTTTTTGTAAAATGATAGCAGAGATTTCCTGGGGTGTGTATAAACGACCATCAATGTCAACACGGGGAGTATTATTATCGCCACGTGCAACTTTATAAGGTACACGGGCAATTTCTTTGTTCAGACGGTCATAAGTTTCACCCATAAAACGTTTTATGGAGAATACAGTTTTAGTAGGATTGGTAATAGCCTGACGTTTTGCCGGATCGCCAACTTTACGCTCGCCGCCATCAACAAATCCAATTACAGAAGGAGTAGTGCGTTTTCCTTCGTTATTTGCGATAACGATTGGTTCGTTACCTTCCATTACTGAAACACACGAGTTGGTGGTTCCAAGGTCAATTCCGATAATTTTTCCCATTTTATTTTTGAAATTTTTTATATGAATATGTTTAACTTGTTTCTGATTGTACGTTTGGGTTTTTACAAAGGCTGTGCCACAGGCAAAACGTATGTTAACAATCGAGTTTTGACAGAAAAAATGCCGTAAAGGATGGATTTTTCAGGAAAAATATGACAAAAGGGCAGAAAAATGTCAGAGAATTCCAGAAAATTAAACAGGCGATGCTGTAAAAAAGCTGAAATTTACATTGCCATACTTGCGTTGTTCGGAGAAATTCGGGTGTTCTCTTAAGTTGTTTTTTGCTGAATGTTCAAGGATAAATAATCCATAAGGTTTCAACAATGATGATTTGAAAATTAGCTCAGGCAGCAATGGAAGCTCTTTAAGTGTGTAGGGCGGATCGGCAAAAATAATATCAAATTGTTTATGACACTGACTTATAAAACGAAAAACATCTGTTCTGAAAACAGTGAGGTTGGTAATGTTTAGCAATTTGCATGTTTGATGAATAAAATTGCAATGCTTGTGTTCGAGCTCGATAGCCGTAACTTGTTTGCAGTTTCTCGAAATAAATTCTAATGCAATACTGCCTGTGCCAGAAAAGAGATCGAGTACTTCAATATCTTCAAAATTGGTATAATTATTCAGTACATTAAAAAGACTTTCCTTAGCAAAATCTGTTGTAGGTCTTGCTTTTATATCAGCAGGAGGTTGTAGCCTTCTCCCTTTATATGTACCGCTAATGATTCTCATTAATAATTCAATTCTGAAAAATTACAATTTTCAAAGTATTTTGATATCAACTCATGATGTAGTTGAATATTTTCGTTACCGTGAATGGTAACTTTACATTCGTCAGTTGCCATATCAAGTTGTGATGCTATGTTAAGTGTGTGAAAAACGGTATCA
>CAYQWD010000499.1:0-2215 GCA_964420955.1 uncultured Paludibacter sp.
CAATTATGCCTATGAGATTATTATTAACAAAGACTTTTTTGTCTTCTGTGTTTCCGCTTCCAGATCTATCGGAATATAATGAAAAGCCTACAGGGTTAGAGTTATTTATAGAATTCAATAAATTTAAATTATATGTTTCATTTCCAATCATTTTTTTATCATTAATAATTATGGTTGAATTTAAAACAGGTAGATTTTGGTTTTCATAAGCAACAAAAAGAAAGGCTGTGTAAATGCCTTTTGCGGGCATTTCTGCCAACCAAGGAATTTCAATTACTATATTTTGAAGATGATTTATAATGTTTGTATCGTTTGTTACATCTAAAACATGAAGGTTTATTGGTGAAAAGTAGGTGTTTTTATGAGAGAAAGTAACAATTTTATTTGTATCGTTAATAAAATATTTTTTATTATTTAGTTTTACATAGCTGTTTGATGATCCTTTAATTGAGTATGAAAACAAATAGGCTTTTTTAATTAAACTGCCACTTTCATGGTGAAGGGATAATTCTCCAATACCACCCCCACTAAATCCGCTTGAAAATCCACCGCAAGTTACACCTCCTCGGTACATTTCATTATAAAAAATTATTTGAGAATTTACAGATATTATTGATATATAAAAACTAAGTAGAAAAAACAGGCAGTTAAGTATTGTTTTCATGAGTTTTTTTTATTTTATCAATTTCACTTTGGATGTTTTTTAAAATCTGTTCAAAATTACCATTGATGTTTAGGTTCGTGTTGTGACCAGTAACTAAGGTATTGTTTTCATTGTGTTGAAAATACATATTTTTTGTATCCAAATTTAAAATCGTTGCTAAATCAGTTTTTAAAATATCTGCGATTGCCATAATTTTAGAAAGAGTAATTTCGGTTTTATCATTCTCAATTTTATTATAACCAGAAACGCCCATGTTTAAGCGATCTGCCATATTAGATTGTGTATAGTTTCTTAATTCCCTTAGTTTTTTTATTTTGAATCCAACATTTAAATCAATAAAAGATATTTTTTCCAAAAAGTAAATAATTTTTCTCAAAGAGAAACAATTTTCTTAAAAGCAATATCGAACTTTGAAAAAAAATTTATAATATGAAAATAGCATTTTTTAATCTTTGTATTTTTATTTATTTCAGTTGTGAGATAACAATTGCTCAAAATCCAATTTGGTCATTACCTAACAAATATTATCCTATTGGAGCAACTTCGACCGACTCCCTGCCCACCTCGCCGAACGGCTACGATGGCTCACCGGCACAGTTTTGCCATAATGCCATGATTTATGCGCAGGGTAATTTGAAGTTTTTTATTGTGGATGGGGTGGTTTATGATGCTTCGGGTAATTTAATTCATCAATTAGTTGACCCAATTTCAAGTATTCCCATTACTGGAAATCAGGAAATTTGTATTGTCCCTAATCCGGGAAATTGTTCGCAGTACTTTATATTAATAGGTAACGCCCCGAGTAATTTACAGGCGGGATATAATGATATTTATTATTCATTGCTTGATGTAAATGCTCCGAATTTTTTCACTTCTCTCCCGGGCTCTATTATTCCTATAAATGGGGATTACTGTGTAAATTTAATTAATGTACTACCTGATTGGTCAACAAATAATGGAGGGCTTCGCACCTTGGCAGGTATAGCCGCAAGCAAAATTAGACCGGATGGTTCTAGATTTGTTTTTATTCATAAAGGTAATGGGGTGATATACAGGATTAAAATATCAAGTAACGGAAGTTTAAGTTATGACAATTATTATTTTTCAGTTTCCAACTCCAATGTTGAGACTCCATCACAAAAAGCAGAATTGGAATTGTATGAGATTGAGAATAATGGAGGTTATAAGTTAGCATTTGTAACTTCAAATTCAACAAGTGGTCAATTTGGCGAAATCCATATATTTACTCTCGACAATACAGGAACTATAATCGGAAGCGAAAGGGTAATGCCACTATTTGCTTTTGGTAGCGGTTCTTCAAAAGCATTGGTTCATGGTTTGGAGTTTTCTGCTAATGGAAGATATTTGTATATAGCACATGAAACCAATGGTAATCACCCCAATCCACTTGAATTTATTGACTTGAATCAAAGTGGGAATACACTATCAGCTACTTCAATATCAAACAATATAATCCCGAATAATCAGGCAAATGACTTTGCGAATTCAAACATTGAGTTGGCAAATGATGGCAAACTATATTATGTAACA
>CAYQWD010000500.1:0-2199 GCA_964420955.1 uncultured Paludibacter sp.
ATGATAAGCAACTAAAATCATCTCGCCAAAGGCGAGATTAAAATCCGTTTAAAATCCGTTTTATCAGCGTAAATCAGCGTTCTATAAACAGTATTATATAAATTAGTTTTGGGTGCATTTTTTTTAAAAATTTGTATGAAATTTCGTCCCCATTTTTTTTCTTTGATATCGATCAAATTGTATTGAAGGTAAAATAAACACTTTTCCTTAGTATTTGAAAACAAAGTTGCAAACTTTAAATGATTTTTGGGTAGTTTCTTTTTTTTTCTTTCTCATTTTTCGTTTTTAAAACGTGGGGCAGCAGTTCAATTGTAAGTTACAATCTATTTTTCTTTTCGATATGCCAAACCACTTACACCACTTTGTAAAAATGGAATAGTTGATAAAATGTTTTCAAGATGTTTCTTATAATCTTGTGTTCACTCCAAAAAGTCGATGTTTTTTTGAAAGCAAAGTGCAGATAAACTATCAATAAATTCTTGTCGACTGAAATTTTTCTTAGTTTTAAAAAAAAATACTTAACAGAGTTATTACATCGCTATTTTTCAAGCGTTTAATGAATGTATGGGAGTAGAGTTATTTTATTTTTCTAACAATTTGTTTTTAAACGGAATTCATTCTTTCAGAAAACCCTAAATTTAACTGTTTCAGGATAATTATCCACCTGCATTTTTGTTACATTTCATATTTTTGCACAAATCAATTCATCCTTATGAGAAAAAATACTTTAACAGCCGCTAAATTTTCAGTTCATGCAGCAACAATTTGCATGATTTTTATTTTGTCATTCTTCTTGTTATTCATTTCTGAAACATTATCAGCTCAGAATATGCGCAAAATACTTTTCAATTCTGATTGGCGATTCAGCAAAGGTGATTTTTCCAATGCTTCGGAGAAAAGTTTCGATGATTCGGAGTGGCGCCTACTTACTTTACCACACGACTGGAGCATAGAAGGACAAAGGGATGCACAACAGGCTTCGGGTGGCGATGGCGGATTTTTTCCCACCGGAAAAGCATGGTACCGTAAAAGTTTTAAAACGCCAACTGCATGGAAAGAAAAAAAAGTTACCGTATATTTCGAAGGTGTTTATATGAACTCTGAAGTGTTTTTGAATGGAAAATCATTGGGCGTTCAGCCTTATGGTTATTCTTCGTTCGAATTTGATCTTACTCCCCATCTTGAATTTAATAAAATGAATGTATTGGCAGTGTCGGTAGATAATTCTCAACAAAAAAACAGTCGTTGGTACAGTGGTTCGGGCATTTACCGTCATGTGTGGATCAAGGTTACTAATCGCCTGCACTTTAGCGATTGGGGCGTGTATGCTTTTACAAAGGAACTTAACACACATTCAGCCACAGTACAGGTAAAAGCGCTTGTTCGCAACGAAACACAGCAATCTCAGCAATTCACTGTACAGGCGGAACTTTTTGGAAAAAAGCATCGACATGCAGGACTTGAAAATGCCACATTAATGCTTGCGGCTAACGAAAGTAAAGAAATTATTCAAGAAATTTCAGTTATAAACCCTCAAATTTGGTCGCCTGAAAGCCCCAACCTTTACGAGTTGAAACTTACAATTTTTAAAAATAATCGAAAAGTAGATGTGTTGCGTAAAACAGTCGGGATTCGTATTATCGACTTTTCGGCGGAAAATGGTTTTCGCCTCAATGGAAAGAAAGTGCTGCTCAACGGAGGTTGTGTGCATCACGACAATGGCTCGCTGGGAGCAGCAGCATTTGATCGTGCCGAAATCAGAAAAGTTAAATTGTTGAAGTCAGCGGGTTTTAATGCGGTTCGCACCTCGCACAATCCGCCCTCCGAGGCTTTTCTCAATGCCTGCGACAGCATAGGTTTGCTGGTGATAGACGAAATATTTGATGGATGGCGGACTGCCAAAACTCCATACGATTATGCAAAGTTTTTTGACAAATGGTGGAAACACGATTTGGAGGCAATGGTATTGCGCGACCGGCATCATCCTTCCATAATTATGTGGAGCATTGGTAATGAAATTATTGAACGAACCAGTCCGCAGGCAGTTGAAACTGCAAAAATGCTTGCCACTTCGGTGCGCGAAATGGATCCCACCCGTCCGGTAACTTCTGCCATGACAACATGGGGAAACGAAGGTTGGGAAGTTTTCGATCCGCTCATGGCAGCCCATGATGTAGCCGGGTACAATTATCAGCTACA
>CAYQWD010000501.1:0-2195 GCA_964420955.1 uncultured Paludibacter sp.
CAAAATAGAGCTTAGGTGTTTTTACCACTCGCTTTTTGAAGTTTTGGTAATACGGCTGCAACAAAAAAATAATGTAGCTGCTTTCAAGCAACGAAAGCCACGATTTTGCAGTTGGTTGCGATATACCACACTCTTTGGCTATTGCACTTAAATTAAGTAATTGACCGGCACGTGAAGCACATAAACTTAAAAATTTTCGAAACAAGCTAATGTCGCGAATATTAACCAAGTCGGTTATATCGCGCTCCACATACGTTTGAATATAATTGCGGTAAAAACTAACAGAATCAATATTCCTGTCATATATAGCAGGATAAAAGCCTTTCAAAATCAAATCTTCAAAATGTGAAGAAAACCAACCTTTGCTTATTAACTCATCAAAATCAAAAGGAAAAAGCCGAAATAAAGCCACTCTGCCGGCCAAACTCTGTGTAATTCTATGAACCAATTGAAAATTTTGAGAACCCGACAAGAAAAACTGACCCATTTCTCCACTTTCATCCACTATTGCTTGAAGATATGAAAACAATTCAGGTACTTTTTGAACTTCATCGAAAATTACCTTCGAATCATAAATACGCAAAAATCCTTTCGGATCGCTCTTTGCAAATTCATTCATTTCAGGGTTTTCTAAATTTACATATCTGTAATCAGCAAAATGGTGTTTTAGAAATGTGGTTTTGCCCGATTGTCTTGGCCCGGTTATAGCTAAAATTGGATACTTTGATTTGTAATTATTTATAGCTTTCAAAACATTTCTCGTTTCGGTCATAATATTCAGATTTTCAATGCAAAAATAGATTTTTATTTTGAATTTGCGCGCCTTTTATTTTGAAATTGCATACGCTTTATTTTGAAATATCCTTTCTGCATTTTTGAAATTGCATGATGAACATATTTAAAATGCAGAACTCGTTTTTTATCACAATAACCTCTTCGACCGCAACTTCCTAGAGTAGTGAAGCAGTCAGGTAAACATTTCGGACATAAATTTTTATTCGGTCTAAATAACAATTTATACCTTGTTAGTGATTGATTTTCATTGCTTTAATTGAAGTGATTAACGCTCAGTGTTGGTATCACTTCATTTTGAACAAAAAACCAAAACCTTTTTGGTGCCAGTACAGTTTTAGCATTTGTTATGAAAAATTTGGCTCAAAGGCCGCAAAGTTTAAATTTGCGCGCTAATTAATACCCAAATTAAAAGACGTAAAGGAATTATGGCAACGGCAACACTCTCTTCTGGACTCATTAAATCATCCATTGGGCGCAAATACCTGATGGCAATCTCCGGATTGTTTCTGTGCACATTCCTCGTTGTTCATTTAATTGGTAATCTCCAATTATTTGCTAACGATGGTGGTGAAGCCTTTAATAAATACACCTATTTTATGACTCACAATCCGCTCATAAAAATTGTGGCTTACGTAAATTATGCGTTGATTTTGTTGCACATCATTGATGGATTTATGCTCACCATTGCAAACAAAAAAGCACGTCCGGTAGATTATGCAATTAAAAACAGCAGCAAAAACAGTATTTGGGCATCGCGCAATATGGGTCTATTGGGCACTATCATCCTTGTATTTCTGGTAGTACACATGGGCGATTTTTGGTTTGAAATGAAATTTGGAACAGTACCCACAGTGGAATATGGCGACGGAGTTGTTTACAAAGATTTATATCTAGAAGTAACCGAAGCTTTCCAAACAGGGTGGTATTCGGCATTGTACGTTATCTCCATGGTGGCCATAGGTTTTCACCTTTATCATGGTTTTCAAAGTGCTTTTCAAAGCATTGGTTTGAATCACCACAAGTATTCACCAATTATTAAATCAATCGGAGCACTTGTTTTTGCCGTATTGATTCCGGCTGGATTTGCTTCCATGCCGATTTACTTTTTCTTTTTCCACGCATAACAAATAAAAACATCGCTATATGTTAGATGCAAAAATTCCAGAAGGGCCAATAGGCGAAAAGTGGACCAAATACAAAAGCACCATTCCTTTGGTGAATCCAGCCAACAAGCGTAACATTGAAATCATTGTGGTGGGCTCCGGATTAGCCGGATCATCGGCAGCGGCATCGCTGGCTGAGATGGGCTACAAGGTAAAGGTATTCTGCTACCAAGACAGCGCTCGCCGTGCACACAGCATTGCAGCTCAAGGAGGCATCAATGCCGCAAAAAACTACTC
>CAYQWD010000502.1:0-1580 GCA_964420955.1 uncultured Paludibacter sp.
GTTTAGTCGGTTAGTAGTGATATATTTGATATTTAAGAAAATAGAGCGCAGATTCCGTGTCGAAACTTCTGGACGGAATCTGCGTTCTGTTTTTTTTGTCGTGTACTAATGTGAATTTCATTAAAAATCAAACAATTCACCCAATAATCCTTTTTTCTTTTTGTAATGGTAATCTCTATTTGTTGGATAACCTTGTTTTTCAGAATAGCTGTCATGTTGCACGGTCTTGATGTTTAGCAATGAACGGTCAATGATTTTATCAAGTTCTCCACGGTCAAGCCATACACCACGACATTCGGGGCAATAGTCGATTTCAATTCCACTTCGGTCTGCCATTACCAGGCTAACATTGCAATTTGGACATTTCATAATTTTTATTCCTTTCTTATTTAGTGATTTTTTTTACTTCCTTTCCTTCTTTTTTAATTATTGAGCCCTGAATTAAAACTTTATCGAACTCTTTATTTACCAAAGAATCTATAGATTCAACTTAATTATGTAACTCAATCAGTTTGTATTCAGCTTTTTAGCTTATTTTACTACAAGCTGTAAGTGTAAAGATAACAATAATTTTTACTATAAAGTTATTAAAAAGATGTATCAAGGTTTCTTGCTTCTAAATTAATATATTTTTTTTGTTTGATAAGCAATAACGACGGTGGCGGTATGAAACGTGCGGATTGCGTGGTTAAGTCTCTGTCTGCCGACATAAAAGCCAATGCGGGGCAGAATACTTGAATTAACCACTCAAACTACAATGTTTTATACACGATGTTGGGTGCTGGGCATTGTTATTTGATTCATTTGTATTTGGTCTTAACCTTGGTTTATAATCTTCTTTAGTATACTCCTGCCAATATAAGTTTCCAATAAATGCATATTCTTTTGAACGTAAATAATCCTTGTTAGGAATATGTTCAATCATTGCATTTAAAAAAGTCTCACCATCCCCTCTACAAAGTTCTTCATTAATAAAGTCGTATACCTTAATACTTGGGCTTGTTGGTCCGGGTAAAGCAATTGCAAATTGTCTTGATAGACTTGCGGTTTTTAAATTAAATACGACTAAATAGCACTGCAATTCTTTGGGTAATGCGACAATATTTACTCCTTCAATTTCTTTCGGAAAGTCATATTTAATCCAAAAGACTTTAGGTAAGATTTCTTTGTCTAGGTTTAGTATTTGTTCTCGTACGCGGTACAATCCGCTATTTATTAGAAAATCATTTCCTAAAGTCGAAAATGCGATTAAGTATGCTATTCGTAAAAGTGCAATCTCAGCTCTTCTTTCATTTGAAATTCTATTAAATTTCATATTAAAAGGAGGTGTTTTAAATTCGTTTTCTATAAAATTTCTAGGATAAAACAGTGGATTGTAAATTGTTCTAGGTGGAAACATTTCTTGGTGAAATTTTTCTGCTTGAGTTGGATTTGAGCGATGTGTTTGCATATCTAACTTTAATCTTCCGTCTTTCTCAACTTCAAACATACCATTAACTTTATTTCCATTCAGTTCAAAAGTGACTTTGCTCTTGGAATTTGGAAGAAACATGTGAGTGTCAATCTCTAAAAGTCTATTT
>CAYQWD010000502.1:1590-2187 GCA_964420955.1 uncultured Paludibacter sp.
GAACATCTAATTCATGTCCGCTTATAGAATTACACTTTTTGCAAGTAAGTGCTAATGGTTTTCCGCCAAGTGATACTGGCGGAATGTCTTCAAGAGTTAATGGGTTTGGAGAAGAGTTATCCAAGTCTTTCTGAAAAAAAGCATCAAAACATAAAGGGCATATGTATCCAATCGAAAAGTCAGGTTCGAAGGAAATTGAAGGATGTTCTTTTACCCAATCTAAATTCTGCGAATATAGATTGAAAAGTATTTGTTTTTTTTGTTTTGATTTATTCATTATTATATTCCGAAGAGTCCTTATAACTCTCATTTTCTTTTTTTACACTTGCCCATAACGGATTGGCGGTATGTTTTTGTTGCCGATTTCGAAGCACTTCCGTATCAAGTTACAACTACTTTTGATACGTGCTGTGCCGTTCGAATACGCACTGCGCCGGCAATTAACTATACCGCTTGTTGTGGGCTGGTGTTCATTCATTATCAATCAGTTATATTTGTTTTATTATCCAAAATCCTTTCAATCGAAGCACTATCGTTTCCGAAAAAATTAGTTTTTAGAGTCGGCAAAAAAGCGTTGGCAGACAGACAAGCTCTATT
>CAYQWD010000503.1:0-2182 GCA_964420955.1 uncultured Paludibacter sp.
ATTGGCATCCGCACTGTATATTAAAACAAAGAATGTGATGTTGTTTTTAGGTGTTTTGGTGATTTCGATTGCGATTACGAGTATTTTGCCTGCCTTTTTGTCATAAGGGAGTGGAGGATGAGTCTATGGATAAATATTACATTCCAAAACATTTAGATGCCCCTGTCAAAATTTTATTTTTCACCTTGGATGAATTTATTTTATCGGTTGTTCCGTGTTTATTTTTTATTTTTACAGGGATGCCTATTTTTGGTCTGATTCTCGACTTCGGATCGACTTTTTAAAAAAGTCTTAAAATTCAATGAGTTAGGTCTATCAAGGCACGACAATTTCTTGACTGAACTTCTTTGGTGGAGCGATGTTAATGGCTTTATAAATAGCAGTTAATTCTGACGATATATCTTCACGAAGAACATAGACATTATTATCCGCATGATGAATTTTAGTAACACGCATTTTATTTAATAAAAAATGTAATTGTTCAAATGAATAATGCAAATTATTTTTCAGCAATTCGAATTCGACATATCGAATAACCGCAAGACTTATATAACAAATTAAAAAATGCGCCCTGATTCTATCTGGGTTGTAGTGAAAAACTGGCCTTATTTCAAGCGTAGATTTTGCAATACGAAATGTTTGTTCTACTTGCCATAATCCACGATAAGTATTCAATATTTCTTTGGGGTTAATTTCTTCTAAATTTGTTTGAATTCCGAAGAAACCATCAAATTGCTTCTCACGATTTAATTTTTCTAAATCAATTTCCAATTTAGCCTTTTTGCTTATTTTGATATACGGTTTTTTCAATCGACTTGTCAGCTGACTTTTTGTAGTACTGTTAAGATATTTTCTTATTTTATCAATGGATTTTTCTCGATCATACGCATCTTTTCTGGCGCGTTTAGTGCTATGAAAAGCAATGAGTGTACCCCCTGTGGGTAATCGTATTTCTTTTGATAAAATAATGTCTTCCTTGCTTGTTTGGATATTTTGATAACCACTTTCATCTAAAACCAGCTCTTGAGTTTCTTTTTTTGTATTTTTAATACGCGCAGCAATCACGTAATGTATGTTTTTTTCTGTTAATTCAGACAAATTAATCGTATTCATCAACGCTGCATCCGCGACTAATACTGTTTTATCAATGTTGTAACGTTCTTTGATTTTTTCAATAACGGGAATTAATGTGTGTCCTTCATAACAATTTCCAGGAAATTCTTCATAATCAATCGGCAAGCCATGTTTCGTAACAATAACTGCCAACATGATTTGTACGTGCTGGCATTTTCCATCTTTCGAAAATCCAAAGTCTCGAAGCTCATCTTGCGAGTTTGTTTCAAAATAAACGGTTGTTAAATCATAAAACATCACATCGACTGTTTCGTTTTGCTTTTTCAATAAAGACGTTGAGTGATAATAAACGGTTTTTTTAGCTTGAATAACGATATCACTCGTCAATTGATCCATTAATTTATAAATGGAATCGACATGGCAGTCCATCCCATAATTGTGCGACATCATCGCTGTTTTTCTTTTGCTGGCAGGTGATGCGATACGCATTACAATTAAATCATGTAATTTTTTTAATTCATGTGATTTTAAATTTAATGATGAAAAAATATCATCGAAAACTTTTCCATAAACATCGGAAAATCCAACATTCATTGAAAAGCATTGCTGAATATCACGTGGCGATACGATTTTTAATACAGAGGGTTTTGGTGAAACGCTCATTAAATGTTTTTTATACTCTTCTGCTTTTTGAATTAAAAGCGCAAGTTCATTTTCATCGCTAGATGCCCCAAAATTTTTTAATAAACGTAAATTAGAATGTTTTTTTCCAGGCCTGCGATCGCTTGTTAATAACAAGATAGAAGTGCTGCCGCTGGCATTTTTTTTCTTGCGAATAAACATCGCTAGTCCTCTCAAAAATACACGAACAATCCTATCACATTTTTCATCAAAAAACAACACATCGAGGCACGACAAAATAAATACAAAAAAAATCGTAACTCGTTGAAAATAAACAACTTTTTGAGAATCGAGCGAATTTTTGATCCGAAGTCGAGAAAAGAGGAGCAATCTGATGCAATGGCTGAATAAGGAATGGAATAGAGTACATTATTTTTTAAGATCCGAAAGAATCAAAATGGGGATGAAAGTAATAGATCGGAAGAGC
>CAYQWD010000504.1:0-265 GCA_964420955.1 uncultured Paludibacter sp.
TTCCATGGAAGAAACACAAAAATCGGCCTTTATTGGCGAGCGCAATGTGCCGCAAGGAGCGGAATTTGGGAAGCCGTATGCATAAATAGAATCAGGGGTGTTAAATATCAAATCAGAACAACCGTCATTGTTGTAATCAGCTAAAATTAAACTTATTATTTTCAGATTTTCAAATTTTAATGACCATAGTGTTTCTAAATCTGAATTTATACAGTATATCATAGCAACTGACGTTTGTACACTATCATATACCATATTTGCTACT
>CAYQWD010000504.1:275-926 GCA_964420955.1 uncultured Paludibacter sp.
CATTATTATCAACGTTCCCTATAAACTTTATATCGTTAAATACGATGTTTCCAGGATAGTCAAATTCCTTAACAAGCAAAACCTCTCCGGTAGATGCATTAATTTTAATTAATTTATTTCCATAGTCAAAAATTATTTCATTCTGATTATTGAGTTTAAAATCTGCAATGGAAAAATCTCCAATGTATGATATGGAAGGAGCAATACCACCATCGATTTGATAATCATTTAAATCAACACTCCAGATAACATTTCCATTAGTTGGATTTAAACATAATAGTTTTGTTCGATTATCAGAAACGAAAATTTCTACAGTTTTATCTTTGTTTACATCAATTGCTTTTATGCAATAAATTAGGTTTTGGTCAAAAAAATTTAGATTATTTGTCCAGTTTAACTCTCCGTTAGTCAAGTTAATTGATTTAATTACTCCACCCGAGTCAATAAAAACTAAATCATAACCGCAATTGTTTTGCAATTGACCAATAACATAATATTGTGAAATGGTTGAGTTAAATTTCAAATCAGAATACTCCCAATCTTTTTTTTTATTATTTAACAAATAGATTGAATAATTTTCTTTTTGAAATGGAAGTAGCCCATACCCCTGTAATCCAATCAAAGTTTCAAATTTTCCATCCATGTTAAAAT
>CAYQWD010000504.1:936-1261 GCA_964420955.1 uncultured Paludibacter sp.
GATGGTTTTGAAAGAGATAAACTTTTCGGGGTGTTATTGGAAAATCTTGATGAAAATCTGAATAAAGCAGATCATTACTATACAAATATGAGCCAATATAAATATCGCCTTTGGAGTTGTGGTAAACGATTTCTTCTATTTGGTCATTATCTAAATCAACATATATTACATCAAATAACTGGAAATTGAAGGCCTCAATAGAATGCAAAGTATCACTGTCAACTCCATTTCCATAATGATTCACTAATCCAACAGATGGTATGGTTTGTTGAATACTTATATTTTTATTGGGAACAAAACGAGTTGCAGTAAGGCTAGTGAATTT
>CAYQWD010000504.1:1271-2181 GCA_964420955.1 uncultured Paludibacter sp.
AAATCTTTCTATCAAATGAGGGGGCTCATGAAAATTTGCATTTAACAATTGTAATTTGTTTTGTGTATAAATTTTCCCTTGGTAGGTTTTATTTGCAGAATTAAAAGGGATATAGATTTGACAATAACAAAATTGAATAGACATCAAAATGATTCCCGAAGTCAATAAATAGGTAAATCTTACAACCTTCTTCATAATTTAATAATCTTATGTTCAGAGGAATTTGATTGAGATTCAACTTTTAAAAAATAAATCCCATTTGAAAATTGAGAAATATTGACATCCGAGTTGCCAGTACAGTTTATTCGAGAGAATATTTCATGACCTAAGTTATCAATGATTTTATAACTATAAGTCTCGTCTTGATTACGGACATATATATGAACGTCATCCGTAGTCGGATTAGGATAAATTTCTATCAACTTAGATTCTCCTTTAAGCCTGTTTCCCAAAATTTTGTTTTTTTTACACGAACCTCATTTATGTTATTTTGCATGTTGGGTTTTACGTTCCCGAATTTTTTAAACCTCAAACGGATACTCATGTAGTTAATCTTTATCAAGTAGAGTAATCACCCCATTGCGTTTTTGTTTTTAGTATTTCCACAAGTATTTTCGTATTCCACAGTCCAAAAATAAACACCGGGGTTTTCGTGTGATGGATTCCATTCAAAGTTTGGACTTTGGGTGCTAAATACAAGATTGCCCCAGCGGTTCATGATGCTAAACTTAAAATTTTGAATGGCATCTTCTTTTAATCCAATTTTTAAAACATCATTTAATCCATCTTGATTTGGTGTGAGAATATTTGGAATTTCAATATTAAAATCTGGCGAAGCAGTAACAACTATCTTTTTTTGAGCTTTACTCACATATCCGGAATTAGAAGCAGTCATGCTGATGGTGAATTC
>CAYQWD010000505.1:0-2176 GCA_964420955.1 uncultured Paludibacter sp.
AACATCTCCCCAATTTACAGAACATCCTGCCACCCGAGCAGCAGGGTTTCCTTTAGTGTCTTTGAGTTGACTTAATGTTTGTCTGATTGAATCGTCGCCGCCTTCTTCAATAAACTCTGAAAGTGCTTGTACAGATGCACTCAATGAAAGAAGTTTGATTTTTTCTTCTCTCACAAGTGCGGATGCGATAACCTTGCTTTGGAAATTAGAAGCAAGGTTTTTTGCTTTCGTAAAGTCGTCAGTTATCAAAAGTTCGTCTAAAAAAGGTTGGACTAACTTTAACTGGCTTTCATCATAAAGTTGATTTAAGCTTACAGTACTTATAGACTGTCGAGCATTGGCGATGCTACCGCTTGTCAAGTTTTTTGTACTGTAATTGCTTGAAAGTGAAGTAACAAAGTCATCAGAAGCCGTAAAGTGAGAACCGTTTAGTCCATTTAATACATCGCTGACCATACCCCGTTCATCCAATATCAAATCGTTAGAAACTGTTTTAAAACCTAAAAATTAAGCAAAAAAGTACTCAAAATGGTTGTATAATAAGAATTTCCTAATTTCTAAAATTCAACCAAGATGAGTACAGAACAAATTTCGACAAAAAGAGCCAAATATCCAAGCGATATTAGTAAAAACGGGTGGGTGAAATTGAAAATAGAGCTTCCTCTGCCCAAGAACAAAAGTTCAAAAGGAGGGCGTCCTAATGAAAACTTACTGGAAATCATCAATGCGATATTTTATGTAGTCAAGGAAGGTTGTTCTTGGCGAGCCTTGCCGCACGATTTTCCCAATTAGGCAACCGTTTATGGGTATTTTAACCGTTGGAGCAAAGATGGTACTTGGGAAATGATCCACACTTGTTTCGTCAAAAAGGTGCGCAAACGCTTATTGAAGCGCAAGAAACGTCCCACAGCGGCCATTATTGATTCTCAGAGTGTGAAAACAACGGCTTGCGGTGGGGATGAGCGGGGCTACGATGCCGGCAAAATGACCAAAGGACGCAAACGCTTCATTTTAGTAGATACGCAAGGTTTATTATTAGCCGTCTATGTTTGTGCTGCCAGTATTTCAGAAAAGACAGGAGCAATGAAATTGCTCGAATATATCAAAAATGTAGCTTGTCTTCGTAATCTTTGCAATCGTATTGAATTAGTGTGGGCTGATGGAGGCTATCGAGGCGAAGAGCTTATCAATTGGGTCAGAGCATTTTGGAATTGGACTTGGGCAGTTGTCCTAAGAAGCGACCATCAAAAAGGCTTTAAGGTGCTGCCCCGTCGTTGGGTCGTTGAAAGAACCTTCGCTTGGATGACCCAATCCAGAAGACTCAATAAAGACTATGAAAAGTTAACAAAAATAGTCAGTCAATGTGCTATATTGCTACGCTCAAAATAATGATAAAGAGGTTTTAAAACAGTTTCTAAATGTACTTTGAGAATATCCATCTGAGCTTGGCTCTGCGGTATAACTAGTCTATAACATCTTTATTTTCGAACCAAATTAATGCTTTTTCAGGCGTTTTCCAAACTGCTCTTTCCTATATAAACTCTTGATAATAAACTATTTGACACTTTTAAGGGACAATTAAATAGTATCCATCCTAAATCTAAATAATTGCTATAAAAGCAAAAAGTAGATTTATTCCTTTTTTATCCTCCATATTCTCTAATGTTTTATTATTAAGTCAATTACTATTCCTAAAATGATTGCTAAAAAGATAAAAGTTATCATCCCCAGCATATAAGCAAAGAACGCTTTTACATAATTTATGATTTGTGTCTTTCCATAAAAGTTTCCAATAGCCCAAGAACAATAAGCTATCCCTACCATTCCACCAATGCTCACTAAGTGTAGATTTGTCAAACCTTCTACAAAGCCAAAAATTGAAAAAATCAACATTGCCATTCCCATTACAAAACACAACATTATTACTTTGTCCAAAAAGCAATAAATACTCCCATAATTAAATTAGAATATCCGTAATGGCTTTGTATCCATCTAGTAATTTTGAAATGCGTACTCAATTTTGTTCCATCTCCTTCAAACTTAACATATCCGTCTTCAATATCAAAAATGCTAACAGTCAATGAATATATCAGAGAAGTTAGGATTATAAAAATGATTGGCTTCACCAGTCTGCTTCTATTTTCAGAGAGATAATTGCGTATGCATTGTCCAGGAT
>CAYQWD010000506.1:0-2172 GCA_964420955.1 uncultured Paludibacter sp.
ATTGATACGCTTCGTTACAATGAAATTCGTAAACTTCTGAATTTTGATGAAAATGAATTAAAATTCAATCACGAAAGAAATTATGCATATTTTCTGAAATATAATGATGATATACTTGATATTGATTTGTTTTCAAAAATGATTCGGATAAATTTGGATAAAAATACGAATAACAATGAGCAAGTTAGGGTTAATTATAAGCATGAAAATAATACTTTAATATTGAATTTAAAGGGAAAAACTTACGAAATACCTTTTGAAGAGATTTTAATTTCGCTTACAAAAAATAATGAGGAGGAAAAACTGACAGCAGATAAACTTACAATTGATATTGTTGAGGCTCGATTTGTAATTGAATATATCAACTTTAAAAAGGAAAAATCTCCTGAAAAACTAATTTTGAATGATGTTCAGGGATGGTTTATGATAAAAAAGTAGAATTGTCATGTTATAGAGTCAAACTTTCACAAGTTAACGGACAAGCTCACTTAAACAGAGTAAAATTTGTCCGTTTTGTTTGAATTACTTTTCGGAAAATACCACAATCGTTCTGAAATCGTTTGCAAAACAATTGTTGTATTGTATCTTTCACATCTTTTGATTTTAGTTGGTTTTTTACTTTATTTGTAACTGAGAGATTATTTTTTTTGAAAATTCTAAAAACTTTATAAATATCATGCAAAAAACGAAAATAAAACTGTTTCAGTCCAAAAAATTGTATCAAATTTTACAATCAAATTTTTTATTTTTATGTGCCGGGTTTTTTCTTTTTCTTCTTCTGTATTCCTGCCAACCATCAGTCAACAAGCCGGCTACATCGCCCGACAACCGCAATTTGAATTCACTCATGACGCTTGAAATTGGCGAAAATGATATTTTTCTGCAAGATTTTATTCTGAATGTTGATGAAATTGACTCTGTTAAGAGTACTTCCGAAGCTGTAAAAATTGCTGTTTCGGCGGATAAAACAAAAGCCAAAATGACTGTAGAACCGGAAATGGAACAATTTGTCGATTTAAAAATTTATGCAAAAGGTATAGCGTATTCCGTGCCATGCCGTAAAACTGATAAAGCAGCATATAAATTTACTTTTGATGCGCAAGGAAAAAAATACAACCGTATTCAAATTGCAGGTCAAATGAACGACTGGACACCTTCACAAACTCCCGATTTACAACCCAATGCAAACGGACTATACGAAGTGCAACTTCAGCTAAATCCCGGAACTTATCTGTATCAAATGAATTTGGATGGCGATCAAAATCACGATACCAATAATCCGAAAAAGGTTGACAATGGTTTCGGAAAGTATAATTCAATACTTGAAGTGCCCGGAAACAGTCATTTATTTCCTGTGCTTACAACTGAAAGCTTCAGCGATAATAAAATTTCAATCAGCGCTCAAAATGAACTTAGCAATGTTTATGTATATTGGCAAAATTATCTGTTGCCTGATAATTTTATCAAAATTGTAAACGGAATTATTACTTTTGATATTCCTGCCGAAGCTAAAAGTCTGAAACGTTCATTTATAAGAGTTTGGGCTTCGAACAAATTTGGCGTTAGTAATGATGTGCTCATTCCGCTGCAAAAAGGCGAAGTGCTGACTGAAAGCAAATATTTGACCCGCACTGATAAACACGCTCAGGTTATGTACTTTATGCTGGTTGACCGGTTTATGAACGGAGATACGCTCAACGACAAACCGCTGAATCGCCCCGATGTTAATCCTCGTGTCGATTTTTGGGGTGGCGACCTTGCCGGATTACAACAAAAGATTGATGATGGTTATTTCGAAAAACTTGGAGTAAATACGCTTTGGGTATCTCCTCTCAATCAAAATCCGCTTGAACCTTATGGATTTTACCCAACTAAAAACACAAAATTCTCCGGTTATCATGGCTATTGGCCAATTTCGTCATCGAAAGTTGATTTTCGTTTTGGCAGTAATGATGAATTGAAAAAGCTTGTAAAGGAAGCACACACAAAAAAAATGAATATTTTGCTCGATTATGTGGCAAATCATGTGCACGAAGAACATCCCCTTTACAAGCAACATCCTGAATTTGCTACCAATCTTTATTTGCCCGATGGAACTTTGAATGTTGAAAAATGGGATGAACAACGCTTGACAACTTGGTTCGATACTTTTATGCCTTCATTAGATTATTC
>CAYQWD010000507.1:0-2166 GCA_964420955.1 uncultured Paludibacter sp.
ACTGATACCACCTGATCCATAAAAGCTGCGATTATACGTTACGGTATCGCGTTTCCCTTCGAAATTATCCAGAGAAAGTGTATCATTATTGTAAAAGTTATAACCCGAAAAAGAGTATGGCAGCAATCCGGCACTGAATCCTATGGTTTTCGACAATGGAAAAAGCATTGTAATATACTCAATATTGGAATTTACTGAAGTTTTTTTGCCAGTTTTATCGGAGAATTTTGAAATTAAACCGCCTACGCCAAAGTCGAACATAAAAGTCATACTATCCACAGTACTGTAAGACGCTGGATTTACTGGATTTATGCCATTTTTCAAACGAGCGCCAAGGGCTGTTCCGCCCATAGCTTTTTGCTCACCCGAGTTTGCATCGCTAATTTCGCCATAACCGAAACGGGTATATGGAGAATTTGTATTGTTCTGACTTAAACTTATTATACTATAAGAAAATAGAAAAAATGATAAGAAAAATAATTGTTTATTTAACATTGTACTGTAGGATTCGGTTAAGCCCGAACAACACTAAAAATTTTTCTGCAAAGATGCTATTTTTTAGTTTTTTATCAAAGTAAAATATGCTTCCTCCTGTTAAAAAAGTTGAAAGTTCAGGATATTTAATTTTCAAAGTTTGAATATATCCATCAATTTCGAATATAACTCCCTGTATTATCCCTGCATTTATGGCACTATTTGTGTCATTCCCCAGCAAATCAAACTCTGAAGAAGGTTTAATAAGCGGCAGTTTTGCCGTAAATTCATGAAGCGCTCTTGCTCTCATTTCGATACCTGGGGCAATATTCCCTCCTAAGTAAATACCTTCAGCATCCACAAAATCAAACGTAATTGCTGTGCCGGCATCAATTACAAGCAAATCTGTTGAAGGTTTCAACCATAATGCACCGGCTATTGCAGCCAAACGGTCTTTTCCAAGTGTTTGCGGTGTGTGATATCTGTTATCGAAAGGCAATTTGGTTTTGTGAGTAAGTTCCGTAAAAAAATTGCTGTGCGCTGATAAATAATTTTTCAGAACGATTTCGGTTTCAACAACTCCTGATAAAATGACATTCTGCACAGGAAATTCTGAAAAAATATTAGCAATTTCTTTCAATCCGAATTGATCAAAAACATTTGTTGAAATCAACACATCATTTTGAAACAATCCTGTTTTTGTTCTTGTATTACCTCTGTCGATACAAAGATTCATTGCCTTGTGAGTTATGGTATCATTTTTTCGATTGGTAAAACCAAAATTCCCTCAGCTCCAAAAGCTTTCAGTTTCCCTATTATTTCCCAGAAATTCTTCTCTTTTATAACAGCATGAAGCGAACTCCAACCTTCTTTAGCCAATGGCATTACTGTAGGGCTTTTTATGCCGGGCAAAACAGAGATAATCTCATCGATACTATCGGTTGGCACATTCATCAATACATATTTTTTATCTTCAGCTAACTGTACTGCTTCTATTCTGAAAAGTAAATCGTTAAGAATTGCCTTTTTATGTTCTGATAGTTTTGAGTTAGTTATAAATAAAGCTTCTGATTGCATTACAACTTCAACTTCTTTCAGATGATTGGTAATAAGTGTGCTGCCTGAACTTACAATATCGAATATTGCATCTGAAAGACCAATTCCGGGCGATATTTCTACTGAACCGGTAATAACATGTATGTCTGCCTTTATATGATTCTGTTTCAAAAAAGCTGAAAGAATTGTAGGATATGATGTTGCGATTATTTTTTCATTGAACCATGTCAAACCATGATATTCTATTTCTTTAGGAATAGCCAGAGATAATCTGCATTTACTGAATCCGAGTTTTTTTGCTATTTGCGCTTTGCTTTTTTTCTCGCGGTATTCATTTTCACCCACAATTCCTGCATCGGCTACTCCATCGGCAACAGAATTTGGTATATCATCATCGCGCAGAAATAAAACTTCAACAGGAAAATTTCGGGCTGGTACGAGCAACAACCTTTTACCCCACTCAAACTTTATTCCAGTTTCATGTAACAAAGCCATTGTATCTTCATATAAACGACCCTTTGCCTGAACTGCTATTCTTAACATTTTATCAATTTTTTCGTCTGTTACAATAGATGGATCTTTACATAAGAAAAATGTACTAATAATAACTCCTTTCATGTATACTGTTCTACCATT
>CAYQWD010000508.1:0-2163 GCA_964420955.1 uncultured Paludibacter sp.
ATTAATGGTAAACGAAAAAATATTTTGAAAGAAGATTTTATGACTATAGCAAAAGCTAACAATATTAAAAAAGGCGAAGAAATAATTGAAGAAATTAACCAAACAATTTGTAGTTGGGTAGATTTTGCAAACCAGGCAAAGGTCGATAAAAAACACGCTATGGATATTTTTACAAATTTACACACATTAAAATAAGAACCAATGTCTCTGCCTATCAACATAACCGATTTAATTCACGGTCGCACTGTAGAGTGGGAGCGGTTGGAGTTAGTAAACCAATAAACAAATGGAAGAAGAAACATTATATACAGAATATAAGAGTCTCCAGAAAATCAGAACTGGCGACAAAGGATTCAGAGATTTAGCGGTAACCTGTGTGGCATTAGCTAACGCTCAAGGTGGAACAATTGCTATAGGTGTTGAAGATAAAAGTAAGCTTCCACCCATGGGTCAGATTATAGACCAGAAAGAGGCTAATGAAGCTACAACCAAACTAAGAAGTCTTTGTTTTAATGTAAGTTTAAGCAGTTCTGTTGTTCTTACACATGCTAATGGTGCTCAGTATTTTATTGTTACTATTTCTCCGTCACTTAAATCAATAGCCTCCACCAGTGATGGTAAATTTTATCTCCGTGTTATGGATAAATGCGAACCTGTTAGAAATGAAGATATTCATCGTTTGGCAAATGAAAAAGAAGCTTTTCAATGGGAACTTGTATGTACGAAATCAGTTAAATTATCAGAAAAAAATTATCAGGCATTATTAAAGTTTGCAGAAAAAATTCGTAAATCTGACAGAGTTAAAGACCATATTAAACAAATGTCGGATGTAGAATTAGCAGAAAATTATAATCTTGTAATTGATGGTTATCTCACATATCTTGGTATTTTATGGCTTGGAGATGCTCAGCAAAGGAGCAGGATTGCATATCCAATTACTGTTCAATATATTGTTTATGATGTCAACGAAAATAAGGTTCGCAAAGAAAATTGGCATGATAATCTTTTGAATCCTGAAGAACTTATACTTGATGTTGAGCGAAATGCAGTTGAACTAACGTATTCTCATGAGTTTCCAGATGGTTTGTTCAGAAAGAAAATAAGACATTATCACCCGAAAGTAATTCGTGAGTTATTGATAAACGCATTTGCACATAAAAGTTATACAATATCGGGTGACATTCTTATACAGGTTTACACTGACCGATTGGAAATTACTAATCCTGGTGGATTGCCTTTAGGGGTAACTAAAGACAATATTTTACATGCCCGACAACGCAGGAATCCACATCTTATAAGAATTTTACATGACTTGAAGTTAATGGAGGGTGAAGGTACAGGATATGACTTGATTTATGAACTTAATTCAATGGATTCAAAAGAAAATCCAATTATTGAATCCGATTTTAACTCAACAAGAGTAATACAAAGTTCCAAAATAATTGACAAAGATATTTTACCTCTGTTGGAATATATTTCTCAACACTACACATTATATCAAAAAGAATTTATAGCCTTAGGATTGGTTGCAAGGCATAAAAAGCTGCTTTCCACCAAACTTTCCTCACTTTTACAATTATTTGATGAAGATAGGCTCAGGAGTTATACTAATAGATTAGTAGAACAGGGAATTTTGATAACCCGTGGTATTAAGAAAGGGAATGAGTTTTTGATAAATCCAAAACTGATTGCCAACTCAAATGCTAATATAAAAACATCACTGAAAACAATTGAACCTCATCGCCTTGCTGCTTTAATTGAAGAAGATATACGTTCATACCCGAATAGTCTTAGAAAAGAAATTGAAGTACGATTACCTGATGCTGACAGCTCAGATATTATGAAAACAATTTATAAGATGGTGAAGAATGGAAAACTTGAATATTCTGGAGGTAAAACTTTTAGACGATATAGTATAAAGTCTGTCTCTGGTAAAAAAAAATAGAAATGAAAAAGAAATTCTATATATATGTGTGTAAGTATTTGATTATCTGTTATTAATCTCTATTTTAGATTAAAAAAGGAAAAATAGAAAAAAATAGAAAAAATTAGCATGTCGCAAAACTTCATAACCAACAATGCTGGTCAAAAATCACTGAAAACCAGGTTAAATAGTCGAGCCTTAAAAACTGCATAAACAAAAGAATATCAATAAAATAAATC
>CAYQWD010000509.1:0-2163 GCA_964420955.1 uncultured Paludibacter sp.
TTATCAATCTTACAAACGAGGAAATGGCTTTTGCCACTGATTGGTCTGGTGTGAAAAGCGGTCGTGATTTCAACAAATTTAAAGAAATGAAACTTACTCCAGGAAAAGCCGAAAAAATTAAGGCACCCATAATTATTGAATCACCTCTGTGTATCGAATGTAAGGTTAAAGAGATTATTCCGCTTGGCTCGCACGATATGTTTATAGCTGATGTGGTAAATATTCAGGCTGACGCAAAATACATCGATCCTGAAACAGATACATTTAAATTATCGGAAGCAAAACTCATTGCTTATTCCCACGGACATTATTACAAGCTTGGTGAAGAAATCGGGAAGTTTGGTTGGACGGTGCAGAAAAAGAAAAAATGAAACTACCCCTAACCCCAAAAGGGGAACAGAGTTAGTTTTGTTTATTTATTGTTTTTAAATAATCATTTGAAATATATCTTATTCCCCTTTAGGGGGTTAGGGGTCATATGAAACATGAAATAGACATAGCAAACTGGAAACGCAAGGAACATTTTGAAGTGTTCAATTCTTTTGATGAACCTTTGTTTGGCGTTGTGGTGCGTGTAGAATGTTCTGCAGCCCATAAAATAGCCAAAGAAAAAAGTTATTCCTTTTCGTTGTACTATTTGTATTTATCACTAAAAGCAGCGAATGAAACTGAAGAATTTCGTTACAGAATTATTGACGATAAAGTTTTCTGTTTCGATTGTGTTGGTGCTGGAACAACAATTTTTAGAGAAGATCAAACTTACGGTTGCGGATATTTTCCTTATAACGAGAATATTGAGGAATTTATGCAACAGGCACATGTTGAAACTGAAAGAGTAAAAGCAGAATTTGGATTGAAATTTCCCGATCCCGGACCTGAAGTGATACATTATTCTACAGTTCCATGGGTCGATTTTTATGCTGTTAATCATGCACGTAAGTTTAGTGTTTCGCGCAGTATTCCAAAAATAACATTTGGAAAAATTACCCGCGATGGAGATAAAATGTGGCTTCCGGTTGACATACATGCCAATCATGCACTAATGGATGGTTTTCATGTGGGAAAATTTGTGGATAGATTTCAGGATTTATTAAAAACCCCTGACACCTAAGGGGAATATCAATACAGCAAGGATAATAAATAAATAATAATTATAAAATGCCTCTTAAATACCCCGTCAGGGGTTAGGGGTCAAATAAATGAAATAATGAAAAGAGACCAGGTTATTTTTGACATTATTGGGCGTGAAAAAGAACGTCAGATGAAAGGTATTGAATTAATTGCTTCGGAAAATTTCGTAAGCGACCAGGTTATGGAAGCTATGGGCTCGGTGTTGACCAACAAATATGCCGAAGGTTATCCCGGAAAACGCTATTATGGTGGTTGCGAAATAGTTGACCAAAGCGAACAGATAGCTATTGACCGTTTGAAAGAATTGTTTGGTGCTGAATGGGCAAACGTACAACCACACTCGGGGGCTCAGGCAAATGCAGCTGTATTTTTGGCTTGTTTGAATCCGGGCGATACTTTCCTTGGACTCAACCTTGCACACGGAGGTCACCTTTCACACGGCTCGCTGGTAAACAGTTCGGGTATACTTTACCGTCCAACTGAGTATAATGTGCAACGGGATACTGGTCGAGTTGATTACGACCAAATGGAAGAAGTGGCATTGCGCGAAAAGCCAAAACTCATTGTAGGTGGAGGTTCGGCTTATTCCCGTGAATGGGATTACAAACGTATGCGTGAAATTGCCGATAAAGTAGGCGCTTTGCTGATGATTGATATGGCTCATCCAGCCGGACTAATTGCAGCTGGGTTGTTGGAAAATCCTTTGAAATGGGCGCACATAGTAACTTCTACTACTCATAAAACACTTCGCGGACCACGCGGAGGAATCATTTTACTTGGAAAAGATTTCCCAAATCCGTGGGGAAAAACAACTCCGAAAGGCGAAATTAAAATGATGTCGGCGCTACTCGACTCAGCTGTATTTCCGGGTATTCAAGGTGGTCCACTTGAACATGTAATTGCTGCAAAAGCCGTAGCTTTCGGCGAATGTCTACAACCCGAGTATAAAGAGTATCAGGCACAAGTGCAGAAAAATGCAGCTGCTCTAGCCAATGCTTTAATTGCACGTGGATTTACAATTATTTCGGGTTG
>CAYQWD010000510.1:0-2158 GCA_964420955.1 uncultured Paludibacter sp.
GGAATCTAACAAGCTAAAAAAATTAATTCAAACTATTTTTTATCGGTCAGCAGTGATTTCCAAACAATAGTAACCTGTTCAGGCTTGTTTGAAATTTCAGATCATCATTTTTTAAATTTATTGAAATAAAAAACACACACTACATTATTTGTTCTAAAAATTATTTTTTTATTGTTGCAGGTTTGAAAAAAAATCATTCAATACCTATAAGAAAACAGAATTATGTCCGGCGTTCAAAGTAAAACTTCCGCGTTTTGTGCCCGGCGCGTAAATTCCTTCAGTATAAAAGCCATTTTGTTCGGTACCTGAAACACTTCCGCCTGTAAAAATATTGTATGTTTTTCCGGTGGTTAACTTTGAAGTTGAAAAAAGTGTATTCAGCGCATATCTTTGAATTTTGAAAATTATGACAGAGACATTATTTTCATCCTGAATACAAATAAGAGTACCTGGCGCTAAATATGTTCTGAATCTTATCAGTACTGAAATTTGCTGAGTGCCGGTAGTTGGAGTTAATGTGCCGGCTCCTGCTGCAACTACATTTCCGCCACTTATCGTAAATGTTGAGCGATACGAAATTGCATCGTCGGGCACAGTTTGCGAGCCTTGTAATACCAGTGTGCCGCCTGTCATATTTATACTGCCGTTACTGTCAAGTGCATCGCCTTTTTCGGTTGATAGTAGCAAGGTTCCACCTCCAATTTCAATTGAACTGCCATCATTTGCAGTCAAATTTTCGCCAAGTGTTGCTTTCATGCAATCGTTACGTGATTTTACAGTGATATTTCCACCATGAATTTTTAATCTGTAACTGCTGATTCCTTTAAAAGCCTCTTTAATATCAAAATTTCCATTGTTGATTGTTAGCATTGAGTCTGCTTTTATCGCTCTGTTGCCTGTGTAAATTGTAAAATTCCCGCCTGAAATTTCAACTTTTTTTGATGAATGAATACAGTTATCAGAAGAGTTGATTAAAAAAGTACCACCATTAATTATTGTACCTTCTGTACCTTTAATACCTTTAGTTGATGCTGCCAACGGGTCGAAAGTATTCTCGCTTCCACCTCCGGTTTTAATGTCGTAATTTCCATTTTCAATTCTTGTTACATTCGAAGCCGTAATTCCATCGCCTGAAGCTGTAACGATTTTAAAAACTCCGTTCTTTATATTCACAAATCCCGTAGATTGCAGCGAATCGTTGTCGGCTTTCAGAGCATCGCCACCGCAATTAATATTAAAAGTTCCATTTTCGATTCGCAAGTTGTCTTTTCCTCTTATGCCTGTTGTAACCGAATTCACATTTATTGTACCACTTAAAATATCAAGTTCATCGCGCGAGGTGATTCCGCCTTTGTAATTCCCATTCACATTCAGAATGCCATCTCCGAAAATTGCCAAATCGTCTTTACTGAAAATGGGAGCATTCAAACTGTCGGGTGTAACTGTATAGTTATTTCCGTCGGTTAAGGTGTTTACTGAATTTTTTTGCAAAACAATAATAGTGCGTTGAGCATTAGCAATAAACAAAGGTGAAGTTGTGGAATTGGTTATACTGATATTGTTAAAAATGAGTCGCACCCTTCCTTCTTCGTTTGTGTTTACAATTATTTGTCCGTTGGCAAGTGTGCCACTTATTTTGTAGTTACCGGGTTTGGTTATGGTTGCTGTAGTCCCACTTATAATTACTGTTTTTTTCGATGCTGTAATAGTTGTGTTTTTTAAGGTAATATTCACTACTGAAGTTGTGTCCCAAACTGTGTCAATGGTATCGTTGTATTTTTTCTGGTTTAAGTTCACATTTTCGGGATCGCAGGCAGTAAAAGCTGCAGTTAGAAAAATTGAAAAAATAATTAGTGTGTATTTCATCGTAGCGTATTATTATCAGAAAGAATATTTATAACTCACTCCAAGCACATATTTTCCGTACCCATCATCCGATTCGAGCGCCGAATTATAAACTCCGTAAATTTCAAACAGGTTGTGTTTCCTGTATTTGTAATCAAATGAAAGTATATATCTTATATTTTCAAAGCTGTTTCCTTCAGGATTGTTGAGCTGATAAAAAGATTCAACAGAAATCGAAGGATTTATTTTGAAATTTGGAATGTTATAGTTGATTTTTAACCTGTTTCTCCATGACCATTCCGGATTTATCTTG
>CAYQWD010000511.1:0-484 GCA_964420955.1 uncultured Paludibacter sp.
TTCTGATTTCAAAGGTTTTTTGTATTCAATATCAAGTACTGAAGACATTTTGTCGCCAAACCGCGCATCGAATCCTCCGGATGAAAAAGCTACATTTTTAACCAAATCGGGATTGATAAAACTTAGTCCTTCTTGTTGACCGGCGCGTATAAGTAAAGGTCGGTAAACTTCAATACCGTTAACGTAAACAATATTTTCGTCGAAATTGCCTCCCCGAACCGTGTATTGTGAACTTAACTCGTTATTTTGACTGACGCCGGCAAAGGTTATGAGCAACGATTCAATTCCGCCGCTTGTATTTGGCATAAGTCTTAATTTCGTGGGATCAAGATAGTCGAGTGTGGTTGTCTGCCGGCGTTGCGCCACAACTTCAATATCATTTATTTCGTTTGCAATTTGGAGCAGCTCAACAGAAATTTGCAAAATCTTTGGTCGGGAATATACAGTATGTTTAAATGTTCGGTATCCAACCATAGAGTAAACA
>CAYQWD010000511.1:505-2155 GCA_964420955.1 uncultured Paludibacter sp.
GGTGTTAAGTTCATAATATCCATTAATGTTGGTTGTAGTGCCGGTATTTGCATTTTCGATATAAACGTTTGCCAGCTCGATACCACGATTATTGGTGTCGATAACATATCCAAATATGCGTATTTTGTTTTGTGAGGTTGTGTTTTCCGTGAGCAATAAAACGATCAATATTATAATGGGGAGTTTGAATCGCATTTCTTAACAATTTTTTAATTTAGATTAAAACGTTTATTTGCTAAATTTATTTTTTATATTCCTGTTATTTCATTTAACAGAATTAAAGTTAATAAAAAAACAGCCGCAAATCGTTTCCTGATTTACGGCGAACTGAAACAAGTTTCGCGGAAAGTCAGGGATTCGAACCCTGGGTACAGTTACCCGTACAACGGTTTTCGAGACCGTCCCGATCGACCACTCCGGCAACTTTCCTGATTTAAGTATATAGGTTTTGGATATACAAAAATACAATATTTTTTAAATCAGAAACCCACATCGGCAAAAATAACTTTCAAACTGTTAGAGAAAAAACAACGTAGCGCCGGCTACACTAATTATTGCTCCAATAATTTGTTGGGGTTTAATTTTTTCGTTGAACATAACAGCCGAAGGCCAGATGATGAGTATTGGCACAAGCGCCATCAGTGTAGAAGCTATGCCGGTTTTTGTTTGTTGAATTGCAAACAGCGAAAGTGTTACGCCAATAAACGGTCCGAAAAAAGAACCGAAAGATACAGCTTTCATTCCGTGAACATCTTTCACTGCACTGAAAATATTTTTCCAGCGACCTAATAGTGTTATCATTAGTGCAAAGCTTATCAATCCGAAAATTGCTCTGATCTGTGTTGCGGCTATTGGATTGTAATCGCCCATGCCTTTTTTGCTCATTATCAGACCTATTGCTTGCCCTGCTGCGCCGCCAAAAGCGAAAATCAGCCCGCGAGCTGAAATGTTCAATCGCATTTTTCGGTTCGAAATGGCAATAATTATTCCGGTTAAACATATCAGAATGGCAACAATATCTCGCGGATTGAGTTTTTCATCAAGCAGAAACCAACCGAGAATAGCAGTTATCATTGGGGCAAAACTCATTATCAAAGCTGCTGTGCGCGAACCGATAATCATATATGATTTAAATAAAAACAAATCGCCAAGAAAAAAGCCAATTACCCCCGATAAACCTAACCAAAGCCAGTTATGTGCTGATGCATCAAAAGGGAAAAATGAACCCCTGAAAATTAACGTGGTGAATCCTAACAGGAAAGTAGCAAAAAACAAACGTATGATATTAACGGAAAGCGATCCTATTCGATATCCGGCTTTTTCGAAAAACAAACCGCTGATGGTCCAGCATATTGACACTGCTAATGCTGCAATTTCACCTGTATAATTTTGAAACATTAATTGCTAAATCTGAATTGATGGGAATGACATTTTTTTTTTACGACCTGAAACTTACATACAATGAAATAAGTGCATAAATTAAGATACCTGCAATCCACAAATCAGAATATGTGAACATGAAATAAGCTGATGCTGCCAAAAACAGACTTGCAGTAAATGCGATGATATAGAGTCGTCGAGTTGAAAATATTGCTTCTCCGTTCTCATACAAGCCTACTAACTGTAAAGTTATAACGGGAATTGCACCAG
>CAYQWD010000512.1:0-2148 GCA_964420955.1 uncultured Paludibacter sp.
TTGCAGCTTTTCGTAACGTGTCTGGCGAAGCTTTTCAAATGCATCTGCAGGTCTGAAATATCTTTCTGGAATACGTTCGAGTGTTATTTTCGAACTCAGATTCAGATTCATATCGTATTTATTATTATTTTATTTGTATAAAAAATCATTTTTATATCAAAATTACATACTTGTATCAGAATTTCATCATAAGTTTAATATGATTCATTTATCAAGCATTGACAAGTATTACTTATGGAAAATTGAAAAAGAAAAGTTATTTATGTTTACTTTTAATTTTTAAAAAAATCATATTTGAATAAAAAAATATTTTATCGATATTCACTTTTGCACTTCTGAAATTAACAGAAATATATTGAGAAAACGCAACTCAAGCAATATGGATTTGGTAAAGAACAAAGATATTAAAATATTTTTATTATGGTAATACTCAAAATCTATTAGTTTTAACTACCTTGAAAAGTTGCGTGAGATTCATTAGACAACTACTTATTGAGTTATGCTGTGATAAATATTTTGTTACATTTGCAGGGTTGAATTCCAACAAATATCAATTCATACTAATTAATTTGCAAGAATATTGAAAAAAACATGAAAGTTCAATTTTCAAAAAACTTAAACCATATTTTTTTTGAACCTTTTTAAACAATCATAGGCAAGTAATGAATCACAATCGCATTAGTTATGCAATTTTATAATACTGAACTTCCAGTTTGAATGTGTTAGTTCAAACTGAAAGCCTATTTTTGCAAATGCATCATTCAGTTCACTCTAAAAAAATTAAATATAAATAAACTTGCAATAAAAATGGAAAGCATTAAATCAATATTCAGAATTGGTAACGGACCTTCGAGCAGTCACACAATGGGACCAAAAAAAGCTGCAGAAATTTTCAAAGCCAAAACTGAAGTTGCACTGGGCTATAAAGTATATTTATACGGAAGCTTGGCTGCAACAGGCAAAGGTCACTTAACGGATAAGGCAATAAAAGAAACCTTATACCCCAAAAATGTTGATTTTCACTGGCACCCGGACATTGTACTGCCACTACACACAAATGGAATGAAATTCGAGTCCATCGGTATCGAAAAAAAAATTACAGATACATGGATTGTTTACAGCATTGGCGGTGGTAAAATAATAGACGAAACAACAAATTTACACGAAAAACAAATATACGAGCATGAAACCATAACAGACATTTTGCAATGGATAGAAAAACGCGGTATGTCATATTGGGAGTATTGTATAGAAAGAGAAGAAAGCGATGTAATGGATTATCTGAACGAAGTATGGAAAACAATGCAGCAATCGGTACGAGAAGGACTCGATGCTGAGGGTGTATTGCCCGGTGGATTAAACTTAAGACGTAAGGCAGCATCGCATTGGATTAAAGCGAAAAGTTATAAAGTAAGTTTACAAAACAGATGTCTGATAATGGCATATGCTCTGGCAGTTTCAGAGCAGAACGCTGCAGGAGGAGTTGTTGTAACTGCACCAACTTGTGGCGCTGCTGGTATTTTACCTGCCATACTTTATCACATGAAAACCTATCATGAATTTACGGACAAAAATATATTAAAGGCTTTAGCCACAGCAGGTCTTTTCGGAAATGTAACACGAAAAAATGCATCAATTTCAGGTGCTGAAGTAGGCTGTCAGGGCGAAGTAGGTACAGCTTGTGCAATGGCTGCTGCAGCAGCTTGTCAAATGTTTGGTGGTTCGCCTCAACAAATAGAATATGCTGCCGAAATGGGTCTTGAACATCACCTTGGCTTGACTTGTGACCCGGTATGCGGATTGGTACAAATACCTTGTATAGAACGAAACTCTTTTGGAGCTTTACGTGCTCTTGATGCCAATTTGGCAGCAATGATGACAGATGGCAAGCACATAATCAGCTTCGATAAAGTAGTGGAAGCCATGCGAACCACAGGACATGATTTACCTAATTTGTACAAGGAAACTTCATTGGGCGGATTAGCAAAATTTGCAAAAGTTACGGGTGAGATGTGCTGATTTTTTAAGATACTTACAAATCGGGCTCAATATTCATTTTCAGAATATCAAGCACTGATTTGAAAATATATTTACAATCACTACTAACCGACTAAACATCTGAAATTCTTCGCTACGCTCTGAATGACA
>CAYQWD010000513.1:0-2147 GCA_964420955.1 uncultured Paludibacter sp.
AATAAAGGCAACTAGATTTGATAAATGCCAACTATATTTAGCAATCGTTTTTAAACCATAACTCCGAAAAAATTAGGTATAAAAGTGTTTGAAAACTCAGCAATTCAGCATCAAAAAAATTACATTAAATAAAAAGAGATTATTTCATTTGATAGCATAGTGGTGCCACAGCGACCATAGTCGCTGTTTTATATTGACAGAAAATTGGTTATTTATTGTACCTCCTTTATTGGTTTTTTAAGGATGTTAGCCCGAATTCGTGAGCGGGTGTCCTCATGTTGCTTTCCTCCGCAACTTTTTGTGAGTTTAGTATCTGAATTGACATCTTTTTGAAAGTGTTTGCGTTATTTCTGCAATATCTAGTATGCCTTCTAACATAAAGCTGAGTGTGGCTTTTGCAAAGAATAATAATGTCTTTTTCCCTGCATACATAGTTTGAATGACTTCAGATTTAAATGCTAATTGGTTGATAATATGGGCAATTTGAAGGCATTGATAGTAGTTTTTAATTGCAGTAAAACTTTTGCGAGAGTATTTATGACATAATTCGTAGCCATTATTTTTCTGACAATTAAAGCCCTCATTTTCAATTTTCCAGCGGTAACGACCTAACTGACTGAGCATAATGACGCTTTGCGTACCAATAGGCATATTGGTAACATGTGTAAATACAGTATTGGTTTCAACGCCTTTTTCTGTAATAATTTCATTACAAAATATCCAGTTGAGTTTGTGCGTCAAGTAAGTGAGATTCTCTGCAAACATGTAGTGGTTTTCTATGGTTTTGATTTCACCATGTTGCTTAACTTTTTTCCTTGTTGTTTTGGTTGCTTTAAATTTTCTGTTATCTACACGTTTGTCTATCGTTTTTTGTAGTGATTTGAGATTGCCGTCTTTGAGCGTGATGATAAACGACCAGTTCTTTTCTTTACAAATAGTAAAAACAGAATCATTGGGATAGAGACCATCGGCAACAATGCAAATTGGCAAATGTGGATAGTCTTTTTTTAATTTCTCACTCAATCGTTTGAATGCTTTGAGTTCGCAATCTTGTTTGTCGTAATTTTCTTCGTTTTCAATCCACTGACTTGCTATGGATAATGCAAAACCATTACTGCAAATGATTTTAGCTTCTAAAACGTAAGCATACCAAGTTGTTTTTTCGTCTTTGATTTGTTTCGGACAAGAATCATAAGGCTCGTGTTTGTATGAATAAACTTTTGTCGCATCAACCGCAATCATATAAAATCCATTATACAAATACTTTCTTAATACCTTGTTTTCAATAAGTTTTTGTAGCATCTTTTTCTTTATGACTTCTAATTCTTCTGTTGAACATTGTTTCATAAACCTATTGATAGTATCCCCGTGTGCTAATTCCATGTTAAACAATTTCTGAAAGTTTTTTGCATAACTGCCTGATTCTGAGGCTTCATTCGCTTGATTTCTACTACCATGTTTGAGCATAAACATGTGTATGCAAGCAAATACAAGCTCGCGTGTTTCATAATACGGTAACTTCCGAAAGTCGCTCAATGTGTCAAGGTCTTCAAAAAATGTTGGAAAAAAATGCGTAATACATTGTACGCTTCGAAGCAATAATTGCTTCGCTTTAAACATGTTTTGCAATTGTTTCCGCTGACGTTTGCGTTGTTGTGCGTTCTTTTTCCTTCGCTTTGGCTTTTGTGTTTTCTGTCTTGAATACAATAGTAAAAGTCAACAGAAAACAGACTTTGTGGAACTCAAAAAAAAGTGCAAAACTTTGAAAAATATTTTCAAAAAAACATGCTCTATGTCAAGAATTATCAGTAATTTTGCAACGTAAAACAGGGAAAAAGGGCGACCTTGTTTTTATATGGTTTTTAGCCCTTATTTTTAATAATTAAAATTTAATATTATGTATTTTAGAACTTTCGGTAACCCGAAAGGGTTGCTACTATAAATACAATTAAATTTATTTTGTTTGTGTAAAAAAATTTTTTCCACTCTTAAATTTGAACGAAAAATAAAACTTAATACAAAATACCCAAACAATCCTACTGTACTTGATTAGAGTACTTTTTTGCGGTTTTCATGCTGAATTGCTGTCTAATTGCCGAAAAATTCGTAACATTGCAAACTTTTTATTGAACTCAAAAGAAAATTCT
>CAYQWD010000514.1:0-2143 GCA_964420955.1 uncultured Paludibacter sp.
GCAGCTGCCATGTGTAGGTAGAGTTGTTGACAAACGGTGAAGTGTTTAACGAGAATCCATATAGCTTCTGGTTGCATGTTGGTGTGATTTCCTGTGTGCTAACAACTACATTGTTTCTTAACTTTGTTCCTTTAAAAGTGATAGAATCTTCTGCAATCCAAAGTGGATAAATAGTGGCTTGCGAAGCGAATGAAATATGCTTTACCACACCAATATTGCCTTGATTGTCCTTCCATTGAATATTCGATTTCATTTGATCAGGATTTGGACGATAATATGTAATTTCATAATTGTGTATGGTTTCTGCATGATTATATTCTGAACCTGCCAATTCATACCAGGGTTCGTTTGCATCAGGTATGCCATTTTTATTTAAGTCCTGACAAACCATTACTATACCGGGTTCGGCGCTATTGGTGCTCGCATTACCAAGTACTTTAAAGTCATATTCGCCCGGAACATTTACAATAGAATGATCGAAACCAACAATAGCATATCCTCCAAAGGCTCCAAGACCAATCATCGAAGTATTGTTGATAAGTTTCGATGAAGCAAAAGCTAATGCGTTTGCGTAAGTGTCGGAGTATGCAGGTGTGGGAAACAACCTGTTTATGTGTTGCCCCGGCGCTGGTTTATACTCAATAACTCTAGTAATATTTTCAGAGTTTTGTCCAAAACTGTTTTGCATCATTAGCAAAAAACAAATTGATAAAAAGGTAATTTTTTTCATTTTTAATTGTTATTATGTTGTAAATAATTATTCCTGTTAATTATTAAATTTTTGAGTAGAAAAAACAACTTTGTTTGGGTTTAACCCAATTTCATTGATTCTGAATTTAAGTTTTCCGTGCCGATTGAAGCAAAGCACATCACCCCAAACAGTGTAATTTTTAGCATCGGTTAAATATACATCTCCGTTCACAGGATTTATATCCAAACCGTAAGGTGTAATCAGTTCAGTACCATCCGAAATAAAGTTTTCCGAAATTATTTTTTCTGTTTTACAATCGAAAACTTTTACCCAGAAAGTTTGTTTTGCAAAATCGTAATTATAGATATAAGCCGTATCGTTATGAATATTGAAATTCAATGCTTGGATATTTTCAAATGTATCTTCCAATATATCAGTGTTTGAATTTATCCGCTGAAACAAGTATGGATTTGCACCATAATCGCCACGCGAAACCAAATACACATCTCCTTGGCTGTCGGCGCGAATTTTTCCGGGATTTACACCCACGGTTATCTTTTTAATTTCAGAAAAAGTTTTAATATCTATAACAGAAACAGTGTTGTCATAAATCGGGAAGTTCAATCCGCCCGAATTGGAAACGTACAACTTTTTGTTTGCCACGCAAATGCCATCGGGATTTTTTCCACATTTCACTAAAACCTCAATCTTTAAAGTTGTTGTGTCGATTTTAGCTACTGTGCCATCGAATGAGCACACATAAGCTTTACCTTCATGAAATTCAATATAACGAGGTTCGCGGGCAATGCCTTTTTCATTTTTCATGGCAATTTGTGCCAGTGATTTTCCGGTTTTGACATTTATTACTTCAATTTGACTTGATACATTCATTATCACATATAGCTTCGATCCATATATACCCATATCATTCCCTGTGTCGCCCAATCCACGTTTATTTTCTGCAAGAAAAAAATCTGCAACAAGTGTTTTTGTCGTCAAATCGTAACTTGCCAAAGTGCTGTTGTTGTTGTTAAAAAGCCCTTCGGAAAGGATAAAAAGTTGCGTAGGCTCTGCTGCTCCGGTGTTTACATCAGGTTTTAATTTGTCTTCCATGTCGTCGCACGAAAACAATAAAATCAGGACTACAAAATATAAATATTGAATAGTTTTCATTCAGTAACTTTTTTGAATTTTTTTTCAATCCTCGCAACAGCGAAATTTTAAGCTTTTCTTTAGTTATTAGAGATTATATAAGTTAGACACTTATTGAATAATATTTTATTAAACCTGCCTTGTCGGCAGACAGGCGCAAAGAATGCCAAATTGCTAAGCCACCAAGAAAAACTTCTAAGTTTTTCTCTTTGCGTACTTTGCGGATATTTGATGAAAATGTAATTGGCATTTTTAAACTTTGCGAATTCTATGTTTAAAACCAAATTATTTATGTTAAAA
>CAYQWD010000515.1:0-2135 GCA_964420955.1 uncultured Paludibacter sp.
ATTTAGCTCTTTCGTCGGTTTTGAGTGTTTTCCAGTAAGCTAATTTTTTATCCCATTCTTCGCCTTTTGGAGCAAATTCACGACCTTTTACATAAGCAAAAGTTGTTTCGTCAGGTGCAATCATACCACCGCGTGCACCCATTTCAATAGAAAGGTTACAAACCGTCATACGTTCTTCCATGCTCATGTTGCGGATAGCTTCACCGGCATATTCCACGAAATAACCTGTAGCGCCGCCGGTGGTAAGTTTCGAAATCATGTAAAGAGCTAAATCTTTAGCAGTTACACCGGCACCCAGTTTTCCATTGAACGTGATGCGGACGGCTTTGAAGAATACATTGAGTAGCCAAAACCATTTCAACTTCGCTGGTTCCAATACCAAAAGCAATGGCGCCGAAAGCTCCATGTGTAGAAGTGTGGCTGTCTCCACAAACAATGGTCATACCAGGTTGCGTAAAACCATTTTCAGGGCCGATAATATGCACTACACCATTTTTACTATGTCCGAGTGGATAAAACAATGGCATGTTAAAATCTGCAGCATTTCTTGCAAAAGTATCCAGCTGATTACGAGAAATAGGGTCTTTGACCGGCTGATCCTGATCGATGGTTGGTGTGTTGTGGTCGGCTGTCATAGTAGTTTGTTCGGGTCGGAAAACCTTCAGACCACGTGCACGTAGTCCGTTAAAAGCCTGTGGACTTGTAACTTCGTGGCAAAAATGACGGTCGATATACAACTGTGTCGGTCCGTTTTCGACCGATGATACGACATGCGCATCCCAGATTTTGTCAAATAATGTTTTCATACTTCATAGACAACGGACAACGGACAGCAGACAGCAGAACCCTGC
The DNA here is from genome assembly GCA_964420955.1 of uncultured Paludibacter sp. Lineage (GTDB taxonomy): Bacteria > Bacteroidota > Bacteroidia > Bacteroidales > Paludibacteraceae > Paludibacter. The sequence continues at coordinate 852 of CAYQWD010000515.1, forward strand.
TTAAGGTTGTTCATTTCCGTTCTTCAATTTATTATTTTATTCTTTATTTTTGTTTTTAAGATATTTTATTAGAGAATGTATTCCAGCTGAAATACTTTTTGACTTCTCTCTAAGCTCTTTCGCTTTTTCAGAGTTGCGTTACTTTCTGTCTTCAGCAAGATATAACATGCTCTTCACTTCTCCACAACTTGCTTTAGATGTATCCAGATATTTTATAAACATGGCATCAGATCCATAATCAAAACCTTCAGCAATATTATTCATAACAGAAACAGCAGCTCGTTGAATTTGATCTTTGAAACAGAAATCCCTCAAATTTTCAGTCAAATCATAAATCTGATTAGTAAAGATTCTAGCATCTTGCCATATTCTCAAATCTTCAAAGCTTTTCATTTCTTGTGTATTTTTCTGTTGTCCGTAGTCTGTCAACAGTTGTCTTCCTTTTATTTCACAAACTGATTTATGGCATTGATGTAAGCCTCCACCGATGCTGCCACAATATCAGTATTAGCGCCAAATCCGTAATAAACAATGCCCGCATGTTCCACTTGCATGTGAACTTTCCCCACATCATCGCTTCCTTTGCTGATAGCCTGTATGGTGAATTCCTGTAAAGTCATAGTGCGATTTATAATTTTTTTCAATGCTTTTATGGCTGCATCAACCGGTCCGTTTCCGGAGGCTGCTGCTTCGAATTTTTCGCCGGCAATTATCAGCCCTAAACTTGCAACTGCACGAACTCCTACACCTGAAGTTACCTGAAGAAATTCTAGTTTTATACGCTGATGTTCACTTCTTTCCTTACCTGCCAATACCAAAACATCATCATCATTAATATCTTTTTTCCTATCAGCCAGTTTTAAAAACTCTTCGTAAATCGTATCTAATTGTTCACCTTCAACATCGACTCCCAATACACTTAAGCGATGTTTTAAAGCGGCACGTCCACTTCTTGCAGTAAGTACAATTGAATTTTTATCAATTCCTACATCAGTGGGATCCATAATTTCATAGCTTTCGCGGTTTTTCAACACTCCATCCTGGTGTATCCCTGAAGAATGTGCAAATGCATTTCTTCCGACAATTGCTTTATTTGGCTGCACCGGCATATTCATCAAACTTGAAACCAATCGACTTGTTGAGTAAATTTTCTGTGTATTAATATGTGTTTCAATTGCGAGATTTTTATGGCACTTCAAAATCATGGCTATTTCTTCGAGCGAAGTATTTCCTGCTCTTTCGCCAATGCCATTGATTGTCACCTCTACCTGACGAGCGCCAGCC
>CAYQWD010000516.1:0-2125 GCA_964420955.1 uncultured Paludibacter sp.
ATATTTAATCTGCTGACGGAATTTCTTTTTTCCTGATTTCGGATTTATGATAAGTCCCCAACGATCGTGTTTTTCGGACATTTAGTTGTGTAATTATTTTTTATACATTTTGTTTATAAGCAATAAATCAATTACCGTTAGGGCTGCCATTGCTTCTACTACCGGTACAGCACGCGGTAAAACACATGGATCGTGTCTGCCCCTGGCTTTCAAAATTACTTCGTTTTCGTCTTTGTCCACAGTATTTTGTTCCATCGAAATTGTTGCAACTGGTTTGAATAATACCCTGAAGTAGATATCTTCTCCGTTACTTATACCACCTTGAATACCTCCTGAATTGTTTGTGAGGGTTCTTATTTTTCCATCAACTTTCGCAAAGGGGTCATTCATTTCTGATCCTTTAAGTGCAACTCCCTGAAAACCTGCTCCATAATCAAATCCATGTGTTGCATTTATGCTCAGCATAGCCTCGGCAAGACGTGCCTGCAGTTTGTCAAAAATAGGTTCACCAATTCCCGCATACATGCCTTTTATGGTACAGCTAATGATTCCACCCGTTGAGTCGCCATTTTTTTTTAAATCCTCGATGTATGCAATCATTTTTGCTGCAGTTTCAGGCTCAGGGCAACGAATGATATTTTTTTCAATTTCTTCAAAATCTACATCGAACACTGATTTTTGCATAAAAATTGGACCAACCTGCGAAGTAAATGCAGTTACTGAAATTCCGAATTCCTGCAATGCCAATTTGGCTATAGCACCCGCAACAACACGTGAAGCAGTCTCGCGGGCAGAACTCCTGCCACCTCCGCGATAATCTCGAATCCCATATTTTTTTTCGTAAACATAATCGGCGTGTGATGGTCGATAGATATCTTTGAGATGATTGTAATCGGCACTGTGTTGATTCTGATTCAAAATCACAAATGCTATGGGAGTTCCGGTAGTTTTTCCTTCGAAAATTCCGGAAAGGATTTCTACCTTATCATCTTCTTTACGCGGAGTAGTAATTACTGATTGTCCTGGTTTTCTTCTATCAAGTTCGCTTTGAATAAAATCCATATCAAGCAAAATACCTGCAGGGCAACCATCAACTATGCCTCCAATAGCTTTTCCATGCGATTCGCCAAATGAAGAAAATGTAAATATTTTTCCAGTAATGTTCGACATTTTTTCTTTTCTGAAGTTTTATATCAAAATCATTAACAAAGGTATGATTTTTTTTCCGAAGTTTGAAGTAAAAAAAACGGACATACGAGTAGCTCCCGAATATCCGTTTTATGTGTTTTTTTAATTTTTAAGATTGTACATATTATTTGCAGCCACATCCGCAAGAGTTTTGTTCGTAGCTATCAATTTCATCGCACCCACAAGAGTCATCGTTGCAACTTCCTGTATTGCAGCCGCCACTGCCACAACCACATCCGCCACCATATAATGCAGCCAATTCCTGTTCTGTTGCATCTCTTACTTCAAGTACCGAACCTTTGAAATGTAGAGTTTCGCCTGCAAGAGGATGATTTAGATCAACTTTTACGTGCGAATCGGTAACCGAAACAATTTGTGCATTAATTTTATGTCCTTCCGAATCCATTAACGGAACTACATTCCCGGGAAAAATAACCGTTTCGTCAAATTTTCCGTCTATTTCAAAAATTGATCGTTCAAGGTCGATAACATTTTCATCTTCGAAAGGTCCATAAGCATCTTCATTCTGAATTGTAAATTCAAAATTATCTCCTATAGTAAGTCCAAACAGGTTTTCTTCGAATTTAGGGAGCATCATACCTACACCATAAATGAAATTTAAAGGTTTTTCGGCTGTGGCGCGTTCCATTAACTGACGATCTTCACCATTTTTGCCATCTACAAATAATTCGTATTCGGCTGAAACTGTTTTGTTTGCTGTAATTTTCATTTTTATCTGTTTTGTTTTTAAGCAATTCTCTTTTTTATACTATTTTTCTTCTTTTTTTTTTACGCTTTGCAAAAAAATATTTACAAAGATAATACTATTACATGAAATGTTTTTCCAATTTAATTTGTTCATTCACTAAAATATAATTTTTGTTCACTACTGACCGATAAAAAATAGTTTGAATTAATTTTTTTAGCTTGTTAGATT
>CAYQWD010000517.1:0-209 GCA_964420955.1 uncultured Paludibacter sp.
AGGATCTGCAGTAGGAGTATACAATGTTCCCCAAGTACCATTACTAAAATCAGTATTTATTGTTGCAACTCCGCCTGTAGTATTAACATTTGAAGATGCTGCCGAAGGATCAGAGTCGCTATATGAAGAACCATCGCCTTTTGCAATCACATTATAAGTATATTTCAGGTTTGAATATAAACCGGTAACTGCTGCTGTAGAAGTAGACT
>CAYQWD010000517.1:219-2119 GCA_964420955.1 uncultured Paludibacter sp.
ACAGTTTTGACCAATCCGGTTCCATGATACACTTTCACATCATATCCAACTGCATTTGCTACAGGTGTCCAGTTTGCAGTAAAACCATTTGTTGTTGGAAGCGTGGGCAATCCAACTTCTGGCACAGAAAGACGAGAAGCTGACGAAGCAGCTGCAACTGCTTCTGCCCAAGTATCGCAAACTCTTATGTTACTAATTTTATAAACTGTTAATGTTGAGCCATTTACCTTCAACTGAACTCCCGAAATAGATGTTCGCACACTTGATGTTGAACCATTATCAGTTGCAGTAGTTACAGCTGAACCAGGCTCTGCAATTGAACCTACAACCGGATTTACATATATTGTTGTTGAAGTGTTTGTAGTTCCATCCAAAACTATTTTCATCACAATAAAAAAAGTAGTGTTTTTAAAAGAAGTATGGTCAAATTCAGCAGTTGTCCATCTAACATCGGCGCCGGTAGAACTTCCCCTTGTTACTCCAAATCTGAAATGTGAAGCATCGTTAGGGGAAAGAGCTTTTCCTACCCATAAAGTGTGACCAGTAGTTGAACCGGAATTTGTAACCTGTAAAATTGTGGCATTTGATTGTGTTTGATTTTGATTATTTGGGTTGTACAAGAAAGAAACATAATATGTTCCGGTTGAAACTGTACTTCCAAGAGCTTGCTTAAAATTAAGATAATTACTTGCACCATAAGGAGAAATATAATTCGAAGTTACAGCCTTGCCTTGTCCTGATAAAATTGGTGTACCACCTGAATTTGAATAGGTAAGTGCAGAACCTCCAACTTGCCAATCAGTAAAGGCACCAATAGTGCCGCTTGCTGTCCAATTAGGCTTTAGTGTTCCATCAGCATAATTGAAGTTCTCATCCAAATAAACTGTAGCATTTGCTAAATAAGTAAATGCAAACATTGCTAATAATAATGTAATTCTTTTCATGATAATAATTTTTTTTAAATTGTTAATAATATAATTTTTATTTTGATATTAATTTTAACGTGATCGAGTTTTCTGGTATTTCTATTTTACAATATAAAATTCCCTTTTCTTTAGTATTTAAAGTAAACTTACACTCACCCTGGCAAACGGTCTTTATTGTTTTCATAATTTGTTGTCCGGTTGAATTATATAATGTAACAGAAATATTTCCAGCTTTGCTTACGGGTAAAGTTATTAAAGTGGAACCTGTAAACGGATTTGGATAAACTAACTTTTGATTTTCAAATACAGTTTCAACTCTTGTAGCCGTGTAAATTTCGAATGAATACGATTCTGAAGCCAAAGGACCAACTTTTGATATGGACACAGGTCCGTTTGTAACTGCATTGGCAGCATTGAACTCATCTGCTCCAATATCGCGAATTCCAACAACAGGTTGACCTTCGAAATCGGTAACCACGTTCTGATATCCAATCGAAGCATTAATAGCAGGACTTGTTTCTGTTATTTTAAAAACAGTTTCCGGAATTTTAAAATTGCAACTTTGTGGGTAAGCTCTGCAGTCGGTTTTTACCAACAAAGGATCGATGACTTTTATTTGTGCATCGGTAGTACCGGTAATTCCTAAAGAGGCAGTTCCGGTAGGGTACATAATATTATTGCTGAAACTTACGCCATTCAACGAAGTTGTACTGTAGGATAATATCAATTGATTTTCCCAGGCTGTTACAATATTATTCGCAATCAAACAATTGATTGGTGCTTTTGTGTATGAACCATTGTTGGTAAATCCTATTTCGATATTCGATTTGTTATTAACCAGTGTGTTATACGCAAAAACCAGATTTTCTGGTAAAAAGTGGCTCGACAAACTGGTGGAAGCATTGGTAACATCTCCATTAGTAATAGTGCAGGCTGCATCCCATTTACTTCCGGTTAAACCTTCCATATAATTG
>CAYQWD010000518.1:0-1391 GCA_964420955.1 uncultured Paludibacter sp.
CTATTATACCACAAGAATACTGAAATTACAAGCTTTTTTTACAAAGTGGTTTGTTTTCAATCTTGTAATAATAGAAGAAACTGACCCGATCGTACTGAAAAAAATTTTCAAGATTACTGACAATTATATTGGGATAATCAATAATACATACAAAATTGTTATTGAATTGAATATAATGTTTAAAGTCTTTTTGCCATTTTTGATTTTCTAAAGCTGCTTTAATTGTAGCAATAGATGGGTTGTGGGACATATTTATCCAGGCAGGGGGTAAGAATATTATACTAATATTGGCCAATAAACCTGCAAAGAGAACAAATAATTTTTTTTCGTATGTTACTATTTTTTTAGACAATCTCAACACTACAAGAAAAACTACAATTGCAAAAAATACTTGTATCACAAACCAGCCTCTTGTGGCAAGGTAAAGGTACATGCCAGTTTTAAGATTAATTCCAATTATTATAACCAAAGAAATTATGAAGCTAGTTACAACACCCTTTACTATTTGCTTACTTATTTGTTTAAGAAATGGTTGAAAAACTAGTGTTGACGCAGTCAAAATGAATATCCAGACTCCAACAAGATAGTTGCTAATTACATAAAAAAATAAGGTATAAATTTTGAAGCAACCTCGCTCCAAGAGTTTGGAAGAACCCTTTCTACCTCTAAACGAGAAGCAGTACCAGGAGATAAAATATACCACAGTGCAGAAATAACCGAGATAAAAAGTATCAATAACCACTTGAGTTGTGTAGCTTTATTTTGACGGTAAATGAATACAAAAGTAAATGCACTGCAGAAACAAAGAATTACAAGGTATTCATTAAGTAATAGTGCGAATTGTAGTAAAAAATAAGAGAATACAAATTTAAGAAATCTATTTTTTGACTTATCGAAAATAAAATAAATACTCCATAACCAGCTAAAACTACTGATAAATAATGAGCTAATACACCTGGAGTCCAAACAAACACCTCATAGAAAACAGGTGAAACAGTCAATAGTGTGCCTGAAAAACAGACGGTGAAAGCTACTTGCAATGCTATGCTTTCTCGTTTTTTTGTCACTTTACTAATATCTTTTTGAGAACAAAAGATAATGTAAATTAAAACGCACATAAGTACTAGTGTACAAAAGGGAATTATATAAACTAATTTTTCCAGTGATATATATTTGTACAGCAGAAATATTGCAAAATAAAGATATCCAACGCGAGAAGAGATATAATCGTTTGTCTTCCACTTTTCATCCAAAAAAGCAAAAAAGTTATCGTTTGTTTGAGACCAGCGATAGAATATAAAATCGTCCCAGTAAGGAATTGCTAGAGAAATTATGAGGAGAGTGCAAAAAATTATAAGAACATTTGCTATTGTGAACAAGAAAACCGACAG
>CAYQWD010000518.1:1401-2078 GCA_964420955.1 uncultured Paludibacter sp.
ATAACTGATCTGGATTACCATAATGTGTAGTCACACTCATAAACTATGTTTTGTTCGATTCGTTTTGCTTCTTTACAAACGTCATATATTTCAACAGGAAAGTGTATTGGAAATGTTGAGTCAACAATAAGAATTTGTAATTTTCTTTTTGCAAACTCCTGCCGCAGTGCATTAGCATCCCGATAATAGATTGTAACTGCCAAAGAATATTTTGTACCAATTGTTTTTTTTGGACCAACAAGAGCATATAAAATCGTTGCTGATTGAGAATAGTACACATAGCTAGTATCATAATGCAAATTCTTATCAATATATTCTCGCAAGTTTTGAAGATTATTTTGATGTGTATCTCCGTACTCCAACCACTTTTTTTGACTATTCAAACCTAAAAAATAATCTTGAACTAAAGCAATATTTAATCTTGCAACCATACTGTAGTTTTGTATTGTAACGATAATCATACCGCTAAAAAAGACTATGAATAGTAGTAACGTAGTTACGACTCTATACAGATTAAGAATGATATTTGTTCTCCAAATTGTAAAAATATATATTAACCAAGCAAAAGATAAGCCAACAAATGGAAAAACAACCTGTTGCAAATAGTGCGGGTATGCTTTCAGACTCAATAAACTACTAAACAAAGCCACAGCAAACCAGATTCCAAAAAAACGCAT
>CAYQWD010000519.1:0-222 GCA_964420955.1 uncultured Paludibacter sp.
ACAAACAAAAATCCTAAACCGATAAATGCAGGTATTATACCTCCAATCAGTATAAATTTATTGCCAATAACCAAATATGATACTACCAAAGCCAAACCAACTGCCAATGCAATAATTCCCTTTTTCAGATTTGAGGATGAGTTTTGCTTTTTAGGTTCTTCAAAAAAATGTTCGGGTAAAGCTTGCCCCGATTCAAGCGACTTTAAATAAAGTTCGTAGCGG
>CAYQWD010000519.1:250-2077 GCA_964420955.1 uncultured Paludibacter sp.
AATAGAATAAATATTACAAAAACAAAGGGAGTCATAACAATAAGAATGATATGAAAACCTCTTAAAGGCATTTCATTTCTGCTCCGGGCTTCAATTTTTACTTTCTCCACCTCCATTTGCTGTCGTTTGAGTTCCATTATTTGATCGGAACTGAGTTTTTCCATAAGAATAGAATCGTTCTGCATGGCGGGCTTTTCTTTTTTGATAATCACTACATCTTTGTTTACGATGCTATCCTTTTGTGCAAAAGCGCCTGAAATTATCAGGAACATTGCAATAACTGATACTAAAATTTTTTTCATTTTTTTCTGATTCGTTTTTTAAACATTAAATAATAATTTCTGTCTTTAATAATTGACGAAAAAAATGGTACGTTTGGATTTAACTTGTGTAAAAATAATTAAAATTCAATCTTCAATTCAATAAATTACCATACTTTTGTTTACCTGAAAAAAAACACTAAATCATAATCGGAAAAAACATGATAGCCATTGCACTCGATGATGAACCTCCTGCATTGTCAACCATTTCAAAATATTGTTCGGAATGTGGAATTGTGGATTTGAAAAAAACCTTTACCAATCCGCTTGATGCCATAAAATACATGAAGCGGTTTCCTGTCGATTTACTGTTTATCGACATCCAGATGCATCAGTTTAACGGTATCGAAATTTATAGAAATCTAACTGTAAAACCTTTGGTAATTTTCACGACAGCATTTTCAGAATATGCTGTGGATGGTTTTGAAGTTAATGCCGTAGATTATTTACTAAAGCCATTCAGCTTCGAACGTTTCAATAAAGCTGTAAAAAAAGCTTATGAACTATTTCGTGCCTCCCATCCGGCTGAAGTGTCCCGCTTTATTTCAGTACGTTCAAATTACAGTCTGGTTAAAATCAACATTGATGAAATTATGCTGATAGAAAGTTTCGATGATTACCTGAATATTTGCCTTGCCGACAAAAAAGTGTATGTAGTTCGTATGACAATGACAAAAATTCTTGAAGCGCTTCCTGCAAACGAATTTATTCGCATACACCGCTCTTACATTGTACCAATAAAACGAATTGAAACCGTCAGGAATAAAACAATTTACCTGTGCGACAAAAAAATTCCACTGGGCAGCAAATACGAAAAGGATTTCTTTGAAAAGTTCGGGAAATAAATTCATTCCGGCTTTTTCACCCCGATAATCTGAACTTTTTAACTCAATTATTACATCGTAAATTCTTTGCAACCCGCATATCGATCCACAGATTACAAACCGAACTGATGGAATCAGATAAGATATGAACACAGAATTCTTGCCCGGAAATACACTTTTTCAATAAAACCTGATTTGATATCAGGTTTTATTTTTTTATAAATTATTGTTATGGATATCATTTACGTCATTAATAATTTTAATTATTTAAAATTGTTTTTCAAATTATAAAAATAATTTTACATTTGTAACAATTATTATATCTAATATCTACTCGTGTTTTGTAGAGAGATATATTTTTTTAAAAGAAAAATTCACATTTAATTTTGATGCCATGAAAACACTCCGAGTCACCAAAATTTATTCCCTTGTCATAATCGTTTTTTGTCTGTTTTCATGCAAACCCGATGATCCGATTGATGAAGATCCGGAAAAAATTTGTAACACTGACACCCTCAATTTTAAGGCATTACAGGATGCAGAGTTAATTTATATCGACACAAAACACGATTGGGTTGTCAGTAGCGGCGATATATGGGTAAAAATTTCATCTACTACCGGCAAAGGTAAAACCGGAGTTTTCATTGGAGCTGCTGAAAATAAAAGTTTCGCCCGCAAAGCTG
>CAYQWD010000520.1:0-2075 GCA_964420955.1 uncultured Paludibacter sp.
CCCAATTGATAAAAGGATAAATCAAGATAAATAAAACTAACCCTATTCTGTTTTTTTCTTTCCGAAATACCATTGCACTTGTATTTTAATGTGATTACCTTTATAGTTAGTTGTCAGAACGTCAATTGGGTTGAATTGTTGATAAACATAAGTGTTTCTGATTTGAAAACCTTTATAGAAAAGAAATTGAAAACCAATTCTTCTTCGATTAATATAGCGCTCTATTGAAAGTCCACCACATAAAGAAGTATAAAGACCTTTAAGACTGTTTTGAGTAACGGTCCATTCAATTTCTCCAGTAGTATTGAAAAATTGATTCACACCCGAGCTAGAAAAGGGCTTGACATCAAAGTGAACACCCAGCAAAGCACTAAATGAATATTTAGCATTTTTACTAAAATCTAAGGCATTGAAAATGGATAACCCAGGGGTTGATGAAGATAAACCAATAAGCATAGATTCTCTGTAAACTGCACTATTCTTTTCAAAAGAAGCCAAATATAGGTTTGCAATCAATGAATTGTTTTTGGAATACTTTAATTTCATCACTCCACCAAAGTTAATCCCCAAAGATGGTTGGGTCGGCTTAATAATTGACTTAGATATTTCGTCTGTCCCACTCATAAAGGCATTATTCACTCCTAAATTAAGTCCAAAAGAAATTTTACGTTCTTCTTGTGCAACAATTTTTGAGTAATTAAATATAATGGTGAGTAATAACAACATTAAAAAATAATTTGTTTTCATATAGCTAAATTGAAAAATGCGGGGCGATAAACGCCCCGCATAAATTTACTAATTATGAATTATATTTACCATTGATGCTTCTTTGGTTGAAAGCACTAGTAAACGAAGATTCCCTAAAGGCAAGCCTAATTCATTTAGCGAAATTGTAAGCCTTTCGTTAATCGAATTGGGTATTGAAATTGGCTGACAAGGAAGTAAATTACCTTGAAAATCAAAAAAACGAATTTCTAATACTTCACTACCTTCAAAAACACTGAGTATTTCTATTGTCATCATATTTGACGATGGGTTTGGAGACACTGATATTTTTGATGCATCGGTATTCTCCATTAAGAAATATTCTTCGTCCACTCCACCATCTGAAATGCCAACTACTTCAATAATGTTATTATTGGTAACTCCATTAGGATAAATTGCTTCAATTGAAAAATTATTAAGTGTAACTTGTACCTCACCATTTTCTAATCTTTCAAAAATAAAGTCAGATTCTTTAAAATCTCCTGAAACTATTAATCTATTTGAACGTAGCTCAACTTTTCCATAAAAAAACGCTTTTTCGATAGATTCTATTGTATCCGATTCACTTGTTGGCAACCATGCCATTATTTCAAAAGAACTGTACATTCCATTGCCCTTGGTCTTTAAATAACCTTTTATCCCAGAAACAGATAATCGGTCATTTGAAAAAGAAGAAGCGTCTGTTGTTATAAAAGAACGCTCGTATGCCTCTTCAGCTTTATCATCGGCTAATAACGCGGTTAACATTAATAGGTCAGAATAGTTCTCACCTCTACTGCAAAATCGCTTTCTATTATGAACATGACCGTCATATAACCAACTACCGTTGTTATTATCTGCTTTTTGCCAGGCGTTATTGTTTGATGCATAAGCATATGCATGTCCAGTATTCATTAAACAATTGTTACTTTGAGGAATGTGATCTAAAGGACAAGCTTTTTGAAACGTACGTGTAGGAATGCCAAAGCACTGAACCCTGGCATCTGCTTTATACTGCCAATTACAATTAACCGACCAATTACAACTGTTTCTATTTCTGTTATACCCACCTGCTAAAGAGGTTGTTAAAGAAAGAATAGAGATTAAACCAAAAATTAACTTTTTCATTTTTTTTAAGTTTTTAAAATTCAACAATTAAAACATTTAAACTTTAGCTCTGAGCAATTTCTCTTTCCTCTTCAATCAGCACTTTTTTCTTTTTTAATCTTGCCATAAGTTGGCTTTACTTTGCTGTGGTTCAGTCTGTTCGCGTTGCTCATAACGTTTTGCAGCTATACGCAGGCAGGGATTTTTACCACTGAACTTCCTAC
>CAYQWD010000521.1:0-2067 GCA_964420955.1 uncultured Paludibacter sp.
TCTGTTTTGGCGAATACCAGGAATACAATCACACCTACAAGAAGTACGGTGTTTAAGATTGCAAGTGTTTTAATTGGATTTTTCATGTACCTAATCGGTTATGTGTTACAATTCGATGCAGCAAAAATGAATAGATATTTTTACCCTCTGAGAGGATAGGTAAGCTTAGGTAAGTTTAAGGAAAAATAAGTAAGAATAAGTAAGTTTAGGGCACAAAAAAAGCCGTACAAAATGTACGGCTTTGAGATTTATTTTTATTTAAGGATTACGGAAAAATCGCGTAAATGTCTTTCCTGTGGGCAACCACAATAAAGTCGATGTTGAATCCATCATATTCGATTCCAATTCGATAATCACCAACTTTAATTCGGTAAAATGTAGTGAAACTAGATATTTTCTTCACATTTGAAATGTCTGAGAATTTTTCAGCAACTTCACATTTGATGATAACAGCCTTAACACGCGCTTTGATTTGCTCGTTTTTAAGTTTATCCAGACTCTTACTGAAACTCTTATCAAAAGTAACATTCATATTTATGACAATTTCTTCATGATTGTGCTTCGGGAGACTTTCTTACCTGTTTTTTCTGTTGACATTTTTAGGCCTAAAAGAAAATCCTCATAATCCTCATTGGATAATTCTTTGTTTTTGATTCGTGTTCGTTTCAAGATTTCACGAATAAACTTCAATTCATTGGCATCTTTTGCCTCGATAAGTATTGCCGCCATAGCCTTTAATTTTCTACAAAGTTAGTGAAATCAATACGAACAACAAAAAAGCCCCGAAAAATCGAGGCTTTCTCCTAATTTAAAATATCTTTTTTATGTAAAGTATCGAAGTATCAAGTAATAAACGACAACAATTACTAATAAAGCAATTAAATAGTCATACCATGATCCTTTGTTATTAGGTGTTACCGTTGAATAGGGCACTTTCACTTCTCGAACAACGGTTTTATAGACCGTGTCGCACTTAGCGTCAATAAATACCGAATCCCGGTACTCATAAATTTTTACGGTTAATTGCTCTTTTTGCAAAATTATAGTGTCCTTCAGTGAAGAAAGAAAGGTAGCTTTTTGCATGTTGGTATCAGCGCGAATGCCAGGAACCATGACTTGAAAAGTGTCCGTAACTTTTACCGTGTCGATTTTGGACAAATGCGGGTGCTTTTTTACCAAACGATCGAGGCGCTTTTGGGGAGTGCAGCCAGAACCAGCGGCCAACATCATAAGCAAAACTATTGCCGTGGTAATTATTGAGGCAACTCCAATGCCTTTAAAAATTTGTTCTAGTGTTTTCATATTCATTGTTTTGATTTATCTTTGTATCACAAACAGAGTACGTTTCGGACGTAAGGAGTAGGTGAAATTGAGCATAACTCGCTGTTTAATGAAAAGCCAGCCATTTATTTGGTTGGCTTTCTTTTTCTAATCGATTTTATGCAAAGCTCTTTTTTGCCAGTTCTAACTTCCTCAACATAAAAGAATGTATTATCAATAGTTGCTTCATAAAGAATACAATCTAATCCAATCTTTGTCTTTCCTCCATAAATAACATTTTCAGATTTTACAATTCTGGGTATTTTTTCAAAATCTTCAAGTGTGACTGCTATTTGACCTCGTAAAGATTCTATTTTCTCTTTTCCGTGATTTTTAATTGTATGGTTAACGCCGTTGTTATCTAGAATTCTTTTGAATCCTGATACATTCAACCCTGTTTTAAGTTTGATTAATTCAGCTTCCTTTTCAGAAATAACTTTCAATTCTAACTTTTCTAATTTAGAATCTTTTTTCTCGGTTACAAGTTTTACAAATTCTCTTATTTTTCTAATCATTATTTCTCGGGTTCTCCAAATAGTTCATAAAATCGGGTTAATACTTTCGGGGGGATGGTTCTCATTTTTTTGTCGTAGCCTACCTTCAGTAATTCATCGTAAAAATGGACGTTCAGGTAATAGCGCAGCACACGCGGCGAAATACCATAATCTAAAGCCATTTGTTTTTTACGAGATGCTTGCATTATTTGAGGCGAATTGTTCGGTTAATGAATTGATCTTTGGACTTATA
>CAYQWD010000522.1:0-1838 GCA_964420955.1 uncultured Paludibacter sp.
AAATTAGTTAATACTATTCAGGACACCTATCAAGTTTTTAAAACCTGTTAGGTGTTGTCCGATAAAATCATATTGCGTGTTTCAATTAAAATAAACTAATTATGAACACTTACTTAATTACATTGGGTTGTTATAAAAAAACACAATGTGTATTAAATCAAGATGTTATATATTGTTACTATTATTATTCTAAAAAAGATTAATTATAATACTTAACGCGAAAGACGCAAAGTTTACAATTTACACAACATGCTAATAACCTGATTCATAAATGAAGGGCACAAAGAAGAAAACTTAAAAGTTTTACTTTGTATTTGCATCTTGGCATCTTTGCCTTCACAATAATATTTTTATAACGGACTATTGTAATAAAATGAACTGTACAAAATTAAAGAAATATACTTGAGTATTAAAATTAAAAAGATTGAATCAAATAAAATGCATCAAGCTAAATGTATAAATTACAGAAACGCCAATAATCTTTTTTAAAGATTATTGGCGCTACTTTTGAGGTACTTGGCGGATTCGAACCGCCGTATACGGTTTTGCAGACCGGTGCCTAGCCACTCGGCCAAAGTACCCTGTTTTCGGTCTGCAAAGATAATACAATTTCTTATTCAGGCAAAGCCCTGTTGTATATTTTATTCAAATGAACAAATTTAATATTTGCAATTTCAGGGATTCACATTTCTTCTTCTTCCCTGCCAATCTTTTACAAGTTCTTTACGGAATGAGCGTTCGGCTGCTCCCATCAAGAAAATTTTTTCGTCGGATACTACTTTTTTTAGTTTCTGATAATAAGATTTAAGCAGTTGAGCCTTTTGCAATTCCATGTTAACCAGGTTTTCATTAAGTTTGCCATAGTCAGGCTTTTCATTTGAATCATTATTTTTATGTCCCATAAAAAATGATCTATTTCTTTCCATAAGGTTCCAAACTGCCTGTTCGTACTCTATAAAAATTGGTTGCGCTTTTGCTGCTTCCTGTTCGGTAAGTCCAGCTTTTTGGACTATGCGCTGCCATTTTTGTTCCTGAATTTCCCTAATCCGGGTTAGCTCCCGAATTCCCTGCGCGCTTAAAACTCCTGTTGAAACAATCAACAGTAAAAATAAATATTTCTTCATTAGAGTAATGTGTTCGATTAAATTATTCTTCAAAAAATCAAAAAAACTATATTATTCATTTTTCTCAGACTCATTATGATTATGATTCTGATTATTATCATTTATGTAAAACTCATACATAACATCATCTTTAATTTGCGAAAGCATATAAAGTTCGTAACTTTCATTTTTTGCAATCAGTTTACGGTTAAAATAGCTTGTAACTACCGAAACCATAAGTAAAATTCCGGTAAACATGGCAGCCATATACATCCATGGCCTGATAATTTTATTTGATTTTACAGGCTGTACTTCGGGTTGTAACTCGAGTTGGATTAAGAGTCGCGCACCAAAATCGTCAAAATAGTTTTCGGGAATAGTGTAGGGTTTGCGCTTGACTAAATCTTCGAGTTTAATTTTATTTTTCATTTTATTTTTCATTTCTTTTCAGTGCAAATTTTTAATAATATTTTTCTGAAATTTATACTGAATATATTTTTTTGACTTAATACTTTTTGAATAGTTTAAAACATTGATTGCTTTTAACATATTGGCTACATACTTTCCGGTATAAAATTAATCTTCGTTGTTCAAAAACTTTTCAATTTTTTTTACTGCATGATGATATGAAGCCTTTAACGCTCCAACCGATGTTTCGAGAATACTTTCCAATTCATCGTACGAAAAATCCTCAAAATATTTCATATTGAACACCAGACGTTGTTTTTCGGGCAG
>CAYQWD010000522.1:1848-2063 GCA_964420955.1 uncultured Paludibacter sp.
ATTTCAGTTCTACTTCATTGCCCGAAAACCATGAATCTGCCTGTAAATTCCTGAACAGTTGCTCTTCTACTTCTTCAATTCCCTGCAGTGAGCGTAAACGTTTATTAGCAAGGAATGTAAGTGTTTCGTTGGTAGCAATGCGATAAAGCCACGTAGAAAGTTGAGAGTCTCCCCGAAATCCCGAAATCCCATTCCAAGCTTTAAGAAAAGTATTT
>CAYQWD010000523.1:0-2054 GCA_964420955.1 uncultured Paludibacter sp.
TTGTGCCAAGGCAACAACGTCGGCACCGGGATCGGCTATTGCAGGACAACCGGCTTCGGATAATAGTCCGACATCATTCCCATCTTTCATGGGTTTTAAAAAACTGCTTAATTCAGCAGGTGTAGTATGCTGATTTAGGATAAAAAAGGTTAACACATCGATATTTATTTCGATGTTGCATTTTTTTAAAAATCTGCGGGCAGTTCTTGCATCTTCAACAATAAAAAATTTAATTGCTGAAATAATTTCAGTATTATATGCCGGCAAAATTCTGTCGAAAGATGTTTCGCCAAGCGAAGTAGGTATGAGAAATAATGTAGGCATAATTTTATAACATAGAGCAAAGAGCAAAGAATAAAGAACAAAGAACAAAGATATGGAAAAGTATGAAAAGAAAACACGGAACAGTTATTCTGCTTTTAGCTCATCAAGTTTTTCGCTAAGGATTTCCCATTCGTAAACTTTTTGCTCCAATTCCCGTTGTTTTTTTTGTAAAGATAAAATAAATTCGTGATTAGAAGCATTCTCAGGTTTTTGAAGTTCATCTTGCATGAGTTGAAGTTCAGTTTCGATATTTTGAATAATTGTTTCAACTTCTTCCACCTCCTTTTCGGCTTTTCGCATTTTCCTGCCAAGTTCTTTCCGTGCTTCATAACTCAATTTATTATCCGAGATTACTTTTTCAGTATCGGAGGTTGCTTTCTGTATTTCAGGTTTTACTTCAAGTTCACGCAACGATTCAATTTTCTTTGTCTCCAAAAAATCGAAAATTCCGCCCAAATGTTCCCTGACTTTTTTATTTCCGAACTCATATACTTTTGTAACAAGTCCGTTGAGAAATTCACGATCGTGCGACACTATTACGACTGTACCATTAAAAAATTTAATCGCCTCTTTGAGTACTTCTTTCGAACGTATATCCAAATGATTGGTAGGTTCATCAAGAATAAGAAAATTAACTGGTTCCAGAAGTAGTTTGATAATTGCCAGTCGACTTTTTTCGCCGCCTGAGAGCACTTTAACTTTTTTTTCCGATGCTTCGCCGCCAAACATAAAAGCACCAAGTATGTCCCGAATTTTAGTTCTCACATCGCCTGCGGCAGCATAATCCACAGTTTGAAAAACCGTTAGTTCCTCATCCAACAATTCTGCCTGGTTTTGTGCAAAATAACCGATTTTCACTCCATGCCCGATTTTAAGTTTTCCGGAGTAGTCTATCTGGTTCATGATACATTTTACCAATGTAGTTTTTCCCTCGCCATTTCTTCCGACAAAAGCTACTTTTTCGCCTCGGTTAATGATTATTCCTATGTTTTCGAACACTGTTTGGTGTCCATAAGCCTTTGTTAAATGTTCTGTTTCAAGCGGAATTATGCCAGAATGTGGGGCTGGGGGAAATTTCAGATGCAGACGCGAAGTATCTTCGGCATCAATTTCAATTCGTTCTATTTTTTCAAGTTGCTTAATGCGCGACTGTACCTGCACAGCTTTAGTTGCCTTATAGCGAAAACGCTCGATAAAATCTTCGGTATCCTGAATGAGTTTTTGCTGATTTTCATAAGCTCGCATTTGTTGTTCGCGTCGCTCCAAGCGTAGAATCAGATATTTTGAATAATTTACATTGTAATCGTAAATTTTTCCGAGTGATATTTCGATTGTACGTGTGGTAACAGCATCCATAAAAGCTTTATCGTGCGACACAAGCAAGATTGTGCTTCCACAGTTCAATAGAAAATTCTCAAGCCACTGAATTGATTCAATATCGAGATGATTTGTTGGCTCATCGAGCAATAAAACATCGGGATGCTGTAACAGAATTTTTGCCAGCTCAATACGCATTCGCCAACCTCCGCTAAATTCTGAACATTGACGTTCGAAATCCTTGCGCTGAAAACCCAAGCCAATCAATGTTTTTTCTACTTCCCCTTTGAAATTTCCACTACCAATCATTTGTAAATATTCAGAAGAGTGCGCGGCTTTTTCTATAAGGCGATGATAGCCTTCAGTTTCGTAATCAATTCGCGATGATATTTCTTCGTTAAGCAAGTCAATTT
>CAYQWD010000524.1:0-2052 GCA_964420955.1 uncultured Paludibacter sp.
TCCAAGATTACTTGAAATGTTCTGCCGTTGTCGTGTGTGCGAAGTTGTTTGACATTTTCCAATAGGAAAGCATAAGGTTTTTTCACACGCAAAATCTCTTCAATGTTGAAAAATAATGTCCCTCTTGTATCAGCAAAACCTTGCATATTCCCAATAATAGAAAAGGGCTGACAAGGAAAGCCTGCCAACAAAATATCGTGGTCAGGTATATCTTGGGGGGCAATTTTGGTTATGTCTCCAAAAGGTTTTTCATCAAAATTCGCCTCGTACATTATTTGTGCGTCTTTGTCCCATTCAGAAGTAAAAACATTCTTACAACCCCACGTTTCAAATCCTAACCGTATTCCTCCAATTCCTGCAAACAAGTCTATGGTTTTCAGTTCTTTCATTCTGTTTCGCTTTGTTTCCCACAAAGTTACAAAGTTTTTCGTTACGGTTGTGATTTTGTGTTTTTGTTCTTTATGCTTGCCTGCAACGGCTAAGTATTGGCGATAGTGGGGCATTTGAAAAACGTCAGCTCAACATTTGTACAAATGCCCAATAGAATTACAAATGTTGAGTTTACAACTGTCAGCCCCACTATTGCCAATACGATGTTACCTGCTGGCTTTTTTGTCGCAACAGTCGTGCTTGTAGGTGTAATTGTTTGGTCTGGCTTGTAGTCTGCATAAACTGCTTATAATCTAATTGGTCATTTGATACGGTAATTTCTCTTTCAGTGTCTAATAGCCCTTTTTTGTCGTTTGAAATGTTTAGTTGTGTCAATTTAAGTTTTAGTTCATTACCGCTATTTTCAATAACTTCAATAAGCAATGCTTCATTTCTTCCCCCACTTTGAGCATTATTTAATTCAAATTTGTTGCTGTCAATTTGATTTATGAACCCTGTTTCAATATGTGCAAGTTCATTGGTATTTGTGAAGTCGGCTTTTTGAAAATAAAAAAGTCTTTTTTTCTCTGCCAAAAACTCAAAAGTTAGTTTTTCGTCATAACTAAAACTATTGATAGTTGGATACATTCCTTGTCCTGAACCTTTCCAAACTCCAATCAGTATTTTTAGGGGAAAGTCATTTAGAAGCTCTTTTTCATAAAGAGTGTTTAATGAATGAGGCATTTGTTTTTCTCCGACTTTTATAAAGTTTAGTCGTTCATAATAGCTACACAAAGCTGGATTGGATGCATTACAGTCAAGTCGTATTCTAAAAACACCGTTGTTTATTGCGGTTGTTTCAATCAACGATATTATTGAGTTGCCAATGTTCTTTCCTGCAAATTTTTTATCAACGACCAATGAATGAATATAATTGGCTCGTACTGATTGTTTGCCCCAATATAATCCATCTTGGTCAAGTAGCCTGAACATACCTACTATTTCTTTGTAGTTGTTTTCAACAAAAAAGAATTCTTGGTTAAGAAAACCCTCTTTTATCCAATTTACTTTTTCGTCTGTGGGGTTTAACCAAAAAGTCCATTGGTCAATTTCTTTCTGTTGTAAAGTTTCAGCCGCTTGCTTCAACAACGACAAAGAAATGGGTAGTTCTTCAATTTTTGCTTTTCTAAATTTAAGTTTCATATTATGAGTTGTATTCTTCGTCTGTTACAGCGTCTAACCAAACGGTTTCTTCACCTTTTTGGTCAATAAGCTGTATAGCAATATGAGAAAATAAACTGTCAGGCGTAGCACCGTGCCAATGAATTTCATTAGGGAAAACGATTACAACATCACCAACCGTAATTGTTTGCTTTTGTTCCCCTTTCTTTTGTACAAATCCTGTCCCTTTTGTAACAATTAAAATTTGTCCTACCGTATGATAATGCCAATTATTTTTGGCATTTGGTTCAAACGAAACAATTGCTGCATTGCAGGGTATTCCTTCATTTTTTATCAAAAAGTCCGCCCAAACATTTCCGTTGAAATATTCCTTAGGTGCTTTCGTTGTTTTTATTTCGTTAGATTTTTTCACTATCATCTTTGTCATCTTTTTTGAGTGTTAAGTTGTTTCTGTGGAAGCTTGCAGGTAACGGAAAAATGTTTGCGAAGGGCGGGATTGAT
>CAYQWD010000525.1:0-2044 GCA_964420955.1 uncultured Paludibacter sp.
CTTAAATCGCCCATTAATGTCAGAGCGCCTTATATTACCATTGCCGGACAAACGGCTCCCGGCGATGGCGTTTGTGTTACCGGCGAAAGCTTCCTTATCGATACCCACGATGTAATTATCCGTCACATGCGTTTCCGTCGTGGGGCAACAGATGTAAACCGTCGAGATGATGCACTCGGGGGCAATGCTGTGGGAAATATTATTATCGATCATTGCTCGGCAAGTTGGGGACTCGATGAAAATATGTCCGTTTACCGCCATGTTTATAAACGCGATGAGAACAGTCCTGCCCTGAAACTCCCAACGGTAAACATAACCATTCAGAATTCAGCATTTACCGAAGCACTCGATTGTTATAATCATGCTTTCGGCGCAACCATAGGCGGACATAACAGCATGTTTGCACGTAATCTTTTTGCATCTAATATAAGCCGTAATGCCTCTGTGGGCATGGATGGCGACTTCAATTTCGTAAACAACGTGATTTTTAACTGGTGGAACCGCTCTGTGGATGGTGGAGATGAAAATAGCTTTTATAATATTATCAACAATTATTTCAAGCCTGGCCCGATAACGCCTGCCGATAAACCTATTGCATGGCGTATTCTGAAACCTGAATCGAGTCGCGACAGAAACAAACCGGACACTTTTGGCAAAGCGTATGTTAACGGAAATATAACCGTTGGCAACGACCGCGTTACCAAAAATAACTGGGACGGAGGTGTACAGGTGTACGACCTGCCCAATGCAGGAAAATTTGAATCTCAAATCCGTGTCGATAAACCAATGCCCATGGCGCACGTAACCATTATGAAAGCTGAAGAAGCTTATCAATTTGTAATTGATAATGTTGGCGCGACCATTCCCAAACGCGATGCTGTTGATCAGCGTATTATTAATACTGTAATAACCGGAAAGCCTTTTTATGTGGAGAATGCGCCCGAATTCGATCCGAAATATGTAAAAAGACGATTGCCCGCCGATTCGTACAAACAGGGAATTATTACCGATATCCGTCAGGTAGGCGGACTGCCCGAATATAAAGGTACACCGCGCACCGACTCCGATAACGATGGTATGCCCGATGCATGGGAACTGAAATACGGACTCAACCCGAACGATGCTTCCGATGCACTGAAAGACAGCAACGGCGATGGATATACCAATATCGAAAAATATATCAACGGTATTGACCCTACAAAAAAAGTGGACTGGACAAACCTGAAAAATAATTACGATACATTAGCCAAAAGAAAGAGCTTGATTTGAAGTACAATTTTATTATTGTCAATTTACAATTTTTTAAAAATGCCGGTGTAAATGCCGGCGTTTTTTGTGCAGAAAATAATTGAATAAATTTTGTTTAATAAAAGTTTTTTTGCTTTATTTGTGCTTTTAACTTTAAATCGGAAATCATGAACCTTGAAGTCTGGCATATTTGGGCAATTGTCGCTCTGTTATTTGGTATTATCGAAATTTTCACTCCTTCCTTTGTTGCTCTCAGCCTTGCCCTCGGTTGTGTTTTCGGCGCATTAGGCGCAGGTTTTGGCTGGCCAACCGAACTGCAATTGCTACTGTTTTCAGTAGGCACAGCTCTCTCATTTTTCACAGTCCGTCCTTTTATGCTCCGTTATGCACACCGTGGCAATAAATCCGTTAAAACCAATATCGATGCACTTGCAGGGAAAACCGGCAGAGTAACAGAAATTATTGACAATGCATCGAACACCGGCAGAATTATTGTTGATGGCGACGACTGGCGGGCACTGACAGAAAATAACACTGTAATCAATGTCGGAGAAATGGTGGAAGTTCTGAAAGTTGACAGCACCCGGCTTATCGTTCGGAAAAACCAATAAAAAATTTTACGAATATCAGTAAGAAAACCTGCTATTGAGGAATCTGTTCTTTAAGATTAAATCCGCTTATTCGACGAATGATACAAATAATTTCTTTGAATTTTAAACTGTTGAAAAGATTATTTTCTCATTGAAGTACTTTCTCATTTCGTAGATAATATATTTTTTTTCATTCGTTGCTGATT
>CAYQWD010000526.1:0-2020 GCA_964420955.1 uncultured Paludibacter sp.
GGCTCAGGAAATCTCAGACTTTACGGGCCTACTGTATTTTTACTTTTTGATGGCAATTTTTTTCTGAACAATGCGCAGTTTAAACTTGATGTAACTCAAACTTCATATCATTTTTCCGATTCGGTTAAAATGAAACCTGAATCGATTATTTTCAACAACATTAGCCTTTACGACGAAGACAATAATCGTGCTTATGCCAGCGGTTTTGTGAATCACAACGGAATTTTTAAAAATTTGACTTATGGTTTGAACGTAAGAACCCGAAATTTTATGGCATTGAACACAACAGCAAAAAACAACGAATTTTTCTACGGGAAAGCTTATGTTAATGGAAGTATTGAAATTGATGGCGATGAAACAGAAACTAACATTAATGTTAATGCCGTAACACAACCAAAAACCAAATGCTTTTTCCAAATGGACAGTGATGCAACAGTTACCGAAAAATCACTCTTTAATTTTATCAATAAAGAAACAGATAAAAACACCGAAAATAATCAGACACCGAAAATCAAGGATACTCCTGAAGTAAATGTAAAAGTTGACATGCTCATCGATGTTACTCCTGATGCAGAAATGGAAATGATTATCGATAATAAGGCAGGCGATATGATTACAGGAAAAGGAATCGGCAGTTTGCGGGTTCAATTTGACACTTTTTCTGATGTTAAACTTTACGGGACCTACACTCTCGATCAAGGATATTATCTTTTTACGCTCCAAACCCTGATACGGAAAGAATTCAATATTGACCGAGGCAGCACTATTTCATGGACAGGAAATCCTTACGATGCTCAAGTAAACATTCGCGCTTTATATGGCCTTACTGCTTCGCTAAGCGACCTTATGGATAAAACCGAACTCGAAAGCAGCACTACGCGTTCAAGCGTTCCGGTAAATTGTGTGTTAAAACTTACCGATAATCTTATGTCGCCTACAATTGGATTTGATATAGACTTGCCAGCAAGCGATGAAGGTTTGAAGCAAAAAGTAAGAAATATTATCAATACCGAAGAATTGATGAACCGACAGATAGTTTATCTTTTACTTTTAAATAAATTTTACACCCCCGATTATATGCGCACCGATCCTGTGATTGGAGTAAACGAGGGATTATCTTTTGCTACTTCCACTCTCAGCGCACATATCAACAACTGGATAAAACAATCGTTTAACAGTTCGAACTTTTCTGTCGGTTTCGACTGGCAAAAATCTGAAATTGTTAACGACGAATGGAAAGCGCAGGTACTTTATCAACCAAATAAACGCCTGATAGTAAACGGGAATCTTGGTTACCGTAACGAAAACGCTAATACAAGCACAAATAATAATAAATTTATTGGCGACTTTGATGTGGAATGGCTGCTTACCGAATCTGGAATTGTCAGGTTTAAAGCATATAGCCACACTATAGACCGTGCACAACTTCGCGAAGCAAAAACAACACAAGGCGTAGGTATTATTTACCGCGAAGATTTTAACAACTGGAACGATATGATTAATTATTACTGGAGTAAAATTAAAAGTATCGTTAAACCCCCAAAAAAATAAATCTAAATGAATATACTTCGAAAAAACGCTTACATGCTGATTTTTTTTCTGTTTGCTGCACCTACAATCATAAACAGTCAGAATATCGACAGCCTGTTTATTAATATGCCTGCAAGCATTAATCCATTACTGAACAGGGAAACAAAACTTAAAATGCTGAACAACTTTAAAAAAAATATTCCTGACAGTTTACAAAACTCGTTGGGAGGTAAAGCTATAGTGCTTAAATATGACTCAGCAAACAATTTTGTGAAATTTCAGAATGCTTCAAACAGCAAAATGGAAATTTTTGAAGTTAAAACCGCACAGGGAAATTCTGCAATTGGCATAATTTATACTGTTGGCGACACTTTGCATAACTCTGAAATTCAGTTTTTCAATCCTGATTGGTCGTTTGCCGAAATCAATTTCAAAAAACCAGAGATAAAAGATTGGATAAACAACAAAAATTTAACTGAAAACGGCACTT
>CAYQWD010000527.1:0-2008 GCA_964420955.1 uncultured Paludibacter sp.
TCAGAATTTATCGCGACATTCGCTTCTCTCAGGATAAAACTCCGTATAAAACTCATTTCGGAGCTTTTATTGCTGCCGGAGGAGGCAGAAAAAGCAATCGTGCCGGCTATTATTTTCACATCGACCCCGATGGCAGTTTTCTTTCATTGGGAATTTGGTGTCCGCCTCCCGAATTATTAAAGGCAATGCGTAAAACCATATACGAAAATGTTGAAGAATTTGAAGAAATAATATCAGCAACTGAATTCAAAAAATACTATTCAAAATTTTACGATGATGACAAACTAAAATCGGTACCCGCAGGCTTTACAAAGGACTTCAGACATGCCGAAATGCTCAAACTGAAACATTTTATGGTAGAATATAAACTTGATGAGCTGATACTTGCTGACGAAAATTTTGTGCACAAAATTGCCGATATTTACAAATGTGCATACCCGCTCATGCGTTTTCTGAATTACACTGCCGACGAGGTTTTGTAAAATCAAACATTTAAAAGTTCCAATGAATAGTTTTAATTTATTGCTGTAAATATTCTGGCTTATAACTTAAAAAAATATTTTATCACTTTTCATTTAAAGTACATGTAATACTAAACAAAAAATTATTTATTATGATACACGACTCTCTTAAAAATGCAACTAAGTACCTGAATGTACATCCAATGTTTAAAAAAGCATTCAATTTTCTGAACGAGCATGACTTAAATGCACTTGAAAACGGCAAAATTGAGCTTGAAGGCTCTGATATGGTAGTAAATATAGTGGATATTACCGGAAAAGATGTAGATACAGCACGCATGGAAACACATAATGAATACCTTGACATTCAGGTTCCTGTAAATGCAACAGAAATTATGGGATGGAAAGCAGCACATAAACTTGCAGAAATTACCGAATCTTACAATAAAGAAAAAGACGTAACTTTTTTTGGTGATAAAGCTACAAGTTTCATAACTGTAGAACCATACGAGTTTGCAATTTTCTTTCCTGAAGATGGACATCAACCAGGTATCGGAACAGGTAATTACCGTAAAATCATAATTAAAATAAAAGTCTGATTTTCACATTTATCGAAATAAAATATTGACTTTTAGCAGCATATATTTTTCTGTATTATTTTTGCCAAAAATTATAAAAAAATGAAGATACTACCTGTTGTAAAAAATGATTCACACCTTGAACCTTTTGCCGAAGCCATTTTCGGAAGGTATGAATACTGTAGTCAGGTTGAAAAAAAAATTACCGGTGAAAATCAGACACTATCAGATTTTGCTACCGGTTACATGTTTTTTGGTCTGCACCATCAATCTGACGGTTGGGTTTTTCGTGAATGGGCGCCAAACGCAACTGCAATCTATTTGATTGGCGATTTCAATAACTGGCAAAAACATATGGATTATCAACTGAAGAAACTTCATAACGGGATTTGGGAAATAAAACTATCAGAATATGCACTTACACATTTACAACTTTATAAACTGCTGATAGAATGGGAAGGAGGTGGAGGCGAGAGAATTCCTGCATGGGCACGCAGAGTTGTACAGGATGAAAACACAAAAATTTTTAGCGCTCAGGTTTGGAATCCTCTAAAAACTTACAATTTCAAAATAAAAAACTTCAAACCACAGAAAGACCCACTTTTGATTTATGAATGTCATATCGGAATGTCGAGTCAGGAAGAAAAAGTATCGAATTACGAAGAGTTCAGAATAAAAGTGTTGCCCCGTGTAAAAACGGCAGGTTACAATTGCATACAGATAATGGCAATTCAGGAACATCCGTATTACGGATCGTTTGGTTATCATGTATCCAGTTTTTTTGCACCCTCATCGCGTTTTGGAACTCCCGAAGAACTAAAACGTTTGATTGACGATGCACACAGCATGGGTATAGCAGTTATAATGGATATAGTTCATTCTCATGCCGTGAAAAATGAAGTAGAAGGACTTGGACGCTTTGATGGAACACCATACCAGTATTTTCATGGCGGTCCGCGTAGAGAACAT
>CAYQWD010000528.1:0-2004 GCA_964420955.1 uncultured Paludibacter sp.
AAAAATATTAATATCCAATTCAACTTATTATCAATAAGTTGTAAGGATAAATATCGCCAAAACAATAAAGCCAATGTAAATCGGAAAATGATTGACATTGGTTTTTTTTATACTATATTTTTTAATAAAAACTTCCCTTTATCAGTTTGCATACACATTTTATGAGCAAAAAAAGTTTAGTATCAATTTCTGATTACAGTAAAGAAGAAATTCTATCAATTCTTGACTTAGCAGCTGGTTTCGAAGCAAATCCAAACCAAAAAACTTTTGATGGAAAGGTAATAGCCACTTTATTTTTTGAGCCATCAACCCGTACTCGATTAAGTTTCGAAACTGCAGTTATCAGACTTGGAGGTGCAATTATCGGATTTTCGGATGCTGCTACAAGCAGTTCTTCGAAAGGTGAAACTTTAAACGACACTATACGTATGGTAAGTTCTTATGCCGATGCTATAGTTATGCGTCATCCGCTTGAAGGAGCCGCCCGTTATGCAGCTGAAATTTCGCCTGTACCGATTATTAATGCCGGCGATGGCGCAAATCAACATCCATCGCAAACTTTACTCGATTTATATTCTATTCTGAAAACACAAGGTACGCTCGAAAATCTGAATATTTGTCTTGTTGGCGATTTAAAATATGGGCGAACCGTTCATTCACTTATCATGGCAATGTCTCATTTTAGTCCAAAATTCAAATTTATAGCTCCTGATGAATTAAAAATGCCCGATGAATATAAAACATACTGCATAAAAAATAATATCCCCTTTACCGAGTCGAACGAATTGGATGATAATTTTAATGATGCTGATATACTTTACATGACGCGTGTACAAAAGGAACGTTTTCATGATTTAATGGAATATGAAAGGGTAAAAAATGTATATACACTTAAAAATGATATGCTTGCAAATTCAAAACCGAATCTAAAAATTCTGCACCCTCTCCCACGCGTTACTGAAATTGATGCTGATGTTGACAAAAACGAAAAAGCATATTATTTTCAGCAAGCACAGGCAATTGTTAGTAAAGTATTAAACAATGAAACAATAAATTAATATGCCAATTTGCCAATAATTTAATGTGCCAATAAAAAATACGACGCGTTTATGGATATAAAACTAACAGGAAACAAAATTGTAGATTTAACTATTTCTTTTCACTGAAAATAATATCCTTCATGAAAAACTTGAAGAAAATGGAATTATTTGTCGATATTAAAAAAACTCAGCGCTTTATCAATAGCTTTTTAAATTCTGCTAAAACCAACAAAAAAACATTTAATTTACAAATTTGCATATTGGAACATTATCTTATTGGAACATTATCACATTAATATGGAAAAAAAATTAAAAGTAGCAGCACTAAAAGACGGAACTGTAATTGATCATATTCCTTCGGACAAGCTTTTCAAAGTTGTTCAGATACTCCACATCGACACCTGCAATAATCAAATAACCCTTGCAAACAATCTCGAAAGTAAAAAAATCGGATCAAAAGGTTTGGTAAAAATAGCAGACAGAGCACTCGCTGAAAATGAAACAAACAAACTTGCTCTTATCTGTCCGAATGCCAAAATCAATATTATTATAAATTACGAAGTAGTTGAAAAACGTCCATTAGTATTACCTGATGAAATCAATGATATTGCTCAATGTGCCAACCCGGTGTGTATAACCAATCATCAACCTGTAAAAACCCGTTTTTTTGTACTAAAAGAAGAAAATAATTTAAGGTTAAAATGCCGCTATTGCGAACGTGAAGTGAAAATAGAAGAAGTAAAAATAAAATAATTTACTTTGTAGATATTTACAATTTTTAATTTTAATAATTTGAAAAAAGTTAGTTGGAAGCCGGGCACCATGATTTATCCATTACCGGCAGCATTAATTTCCTGTGGCGCAAATCCTTTAGAGTATAATATGCTCACATTAAGCTGGATGGGTACCATTTGCAGCAATCCGCCTATGTGTTACATTTCTGTACGCCCTGAAAGACATTCGT
>CAYQWD010000529.1:0-1998 GCA_964420955.1 uncultured Paludibacter sp.
TAACATCACGAAGTAACATCACGAAGTAACATCACGAAGTAACATCACGAAGTAACATCACGAAGTAATATATAAAAAATGAACGTTACCTTATATCCCCAATTAATACTCG
This sequence comes from uncultured Paludibacter sp., assembly GCA_964420955.1. Classification (GTDB taxonomy): domain Bacteria; phylum Bacteroidota; class Bacteroidia; order Bacteroidales; family Paludibacteraceae; genus Paludibacter. The sequence continues at coordinate 113 of CAYQWD010000529.1, forward strand.
ATGCTTTGACGCATGTTCGATATCCTGGCACAGGAAAGGATATTGTAACATCAGGTATGGTAAAAGATAATATCCGCATCGAAGGTAATACTATCAGTTTTTCTATTGTTTTTGAAAAACCAAACGATCCGTTCGCAAAATCGGTAGTGAAAGCTGCTGAGCAGGCGGTTCTTACATATATAGGCGAAGATATAGATATCAAAGGTAGAATCACGGCCGAGATGAAGGAAATTCCTAAACCAAAACCTGTTTCAATTTTACCCGATGTGAAAAATATTATTGCTATATTTTCAGGTAAAGGTGGAGTTGGAAAATCTACTGTGTCATCAAATCTTGCCATCGCGCTTGCTGCCGAAGGTTACAAAGTAGGTTTACTTGATGCTGATATTCATGGTCCTTCGCTTCCAAAAATGTTTGGAGTTGAAGACGATCGCCCTTGTATGAACGAAGTAAATGGACGGCAAATGATAATTCCTCTGGAAAAATATGGCGTTAAAATGCTTTCGATTGGTTTTTTTGTCGAACCGGAGAATGCGCTGGTTTGGCGGGGAAGCATGGCAAGTAATGCCCTGAAACAATTGATTACCGATGCTTACTGGGGTGAACTTGATTATTTTATTATGGATTTGCCTCCCGGTACCGGTGATATACATCTCACATTGGTTCAAACCTTGGGTATAACAGGCGCGATAGCTGTAACCACACCGCAGGATGTTGCGCTTGCTGATGCTCGAAAAGGTGTAAATATGTTTACCGGTAATAAAGTAAATGTGCCAGTGCTTGGATTAATAGAAAACATGTCATGGTTTACACCCTCTGAATTGCCTGAGAATAAATACTATATATTCGGGAAAGATGGAGGGAAACGCCTTGCCTCGGAAATGAATATCCCGCTGCTTGGACAAATTCCGATTGTACAAAGCATACGTGAGCAGGGCGATGCCGGTGAACCAGTGGCTGTACTTTCCGATTCCATAACCGGAATGGTTTTTCGAGAACTCGCCAGAAAGGTAGTAGAACGTATAGAATTTCGAAACATAAACTTGGAAGCAACAAAAAAGGTAGAAATAACCCGTTAATTTTATTTTTCCAAAATATTATTAAGCGACAGAAATTCAGAAAAATTCACTGTCGTTTTTTTTATTGTGTATTCATTCAATAGTTCGTTCGTTATAAAAAAATTATTGTGAACGCGAAGATGCAAAGATCCAAAGGAAAACTTTTAAGTTTTACTCCAAGCGCTCTTTATTTAAGAGCCGAGCTATTAGTATGTCGTAAAAAATGAAAACTTTGCTTCCTTCGCATTGAGTATTTAAATTATTTTTTTTAATAATAATAGCATCAATATATAACTGCCTGATTTAATATACATTGTGTTGTTTTATAACGATCCATTGTTCGTTGAATCCAACTTTTATTAGTACATGACAAAGAAAATAGAACGCAATCCTGTTCTATTTTCTTTAGTGTTAAATACATATAATTTTTTTCATATACTAAACCTGCTTTTTTAAAATTAAAACTTGAACTCGTTTCTTAACAAGTAGAAAGTCTGCCGGGCATATTCATTTGGAAGCTTCAAATTTCCGTTTAAAAATAGGAATGTGGTTTTTAATTTTCGCACTTCAAATTTCAGCCAATTCACAATGTGGCTTCGTGCAGTTTCTTTCATACTGTGTTTGGTCTAATATATGCTCTTATACCTCGCCTCAAAACTTTCGGTGTATAGTATGGTAGAAAATATTCAAAGAAAAACAATATTGAAAAGATAAAAATTTTCAACAAAATCGGCTAAGTACATGACAAAAATTTATATATATATGATTTTGAAGAAAATAGAAAGCTGATTTACGCTGATTAAACGGATTTTAAACGGATTTTAATCT
>CAYQWD010000530.1:0-1998 GCA_964420955.1 uncultured Paludibacter sp.
AAATGATTTATTAATAAACAATAAATAAAGCAAGAAAGTAAATTTGAGAAATTTGAGGGTTTCTGCTACTCTATAATAACAGATTCTGATATAATTTTTCTAATTTTTTATTCACCAAAAATAAAACATCAATGCAAAACAAAATAAAAATTACAATCAATGGCGAAGCGGTTGAAGTTGAAAAAGGAACTTCAATGCTTGATGCAGCCAAACAGGTAGGTGTTATTATTCCTACCTTATGTTACCACAAGGATTTATGTATAGCCGGTAACTGTCGGGTTTGTGTTGTTGAGGTTGTTGGTCAAAAAAGATTGTCGCCTGCCTGTGCTACACCCTGCGAAGAAGGTTTCGAGGTCCTTACCAATTCGTTAAGAGTAAGAAATTCACGTAAATATATACTTGAATTATTATTGGCTGAACACAATTCTGATTGTACGCGGTGTTATAAAAATGGTAACTGCGAATTGCAAAGTCTGGCTTCGGAATATAAAATTATGGAACAGGAATTTATCAGACTTGTACCTTATAAAAATTATACGATTGATAAATTTTCTCCTTCGATAATAAAAGACGACAGCAAATGTGTGCGATGTCAGCGCTGTGTGCGAACTTGTGCCGAATTGCAGGGAGTGAATGCACTTTCAGTTGCTTACAAAGGCGATCAGATGAAAATTACAACTTTCTTCGAAAAATCCCTGAACGATGCTGTTTGTACCAATTGCGGACAATGTATTATTCACTGTCCAACCGGAGCGCTGGTTGAGAAGAATTATATCGAAGAAGTGTGGGATGCAATTGCTGATAAAACGAAACACGTAGTGGTTCAAACAGCTCCTGCGGTGAGAGTTGGTTTGGGTGAAGAATTGGGATTTCCTCCCGGCACTCGTTTGACCGGAAAAATGGTTTCGGCGCTCAAACATTTGGGTTTCGATGCTGTAATGGATACCGATTTTACTGCCGACCTTACTATTATGGAAGAGGGTACAGAATTACTCACACGATTAAAACGCGCTTTGGTTGATAGAGATCCAACCGCTAAATTGCCAATGGCTACGTCATGTTCGCCAGGCTGGATTAAATATATCGAGCATCTTTTTCCCGAAAATCTCGATATGCTTTCTACTTGTAAATCGCCGCAACAAATGTTCGGAGCATTGGTTAAAACGTATTATGCGCAGGCGCGAAAACTCGATCCTGAAAAAATTGTTTGCGTATCGATAATGCCATGCACAGCTAAAAAATTTGAAGCCAGCCGTCCTGAAATGCATGATAGTGGTTATCGGGATGTTGATTATGTGCTCACTACGCGCGAACTTGCAATAATGATAAAGCAAGCCGGAATCGATTTTTCGAAAATCGATGAAATGCATTACGATAGGCTTATGGGCGAATCGACAGGCGCTGGAGTAATTTTCGGGTCGACAGGTGGCGTAATGGAAGCTGCTTTACGTACAGCTTACGAAATTGTTACAGGACGTGAAGTGCCTTTCGAAAATCTAAATATTACTCCGGTACGCGGCATTGAAGGAATAAGAGAAGCATCTATCAAAATTGAAAATCCTTTGCAGGAGTGGGCATTCCTTGATGGAGTGGAATTGAAATGCGCTGTGGCGCACGGATTGGTTAATGCACGTGAAGTTATGCGATCTGTTATTTCCGGTAAAGCAAATTACCATTTTATTGAGTTTATGGCGTGTCCGGGTGGCTGCTTGGGAGGTGGGGGTCAGCCTATTCCTACAAATCAGGAAATAAGACGCAGAAGAGCCGAAGCTATTTATGCCGAAGATGAAGGTATGCCGTTACGAAAATCACACCTGAACCCCGAAGTTTTAAAAATTTACAAGGATTTTCTCGGAAAACCGCTTGGAGAAAAATCTCATCTTTTGTTGCATACCAGATATGTTAAAAGAGGTATATAAACAATGAATAATAACTTTATTTGTGTTCGGGACAAGTTGAATTCATAATAAAAACAGCGCAGATTAATTTTTGCCTGTT
>CAYQWD010000531.1:0-1979 GCA_964420955.1 uncultured Paludibacter sp.
TCCTCAAAATCATATATATATAAATTTTTGTCATGTACTTAGAAGTGTTAAAACAAATGTGTGTTTGATATGATTGATTTAATCGTTAATCGTGTGAAAGTGAAAAAAATTTACTGAGCAGAGTAGAAAAAAACTACAAGAATTTAAAGTATATTTTGGTTCTCTCGCTTCGCTTCGGGATGACGAAAAGCTATCTTCATTACATGCCGTCGCCAACGTATTTTGGAAAATTGAAAAGGTTTTTTTGCGATGGCGCGAGTGATTTTGGCAGATAACTGCGAACCGGTCGCTATTTTCCTACCTGTCTGACCGCTCAAAGCGGTCTGACAGATGTGTGCTTAACGGAAATTATTTAATGAGTTTTTCCTACCCGTGCGACCGCTCAAAGCGGTCTGACGGTTGCGCGCTGATGCAAAGACGCTAAGGAAAACTTTTAAGTTTTCCTTTGCGCCTTTATTTAAAAGTCGGGTTATTAGCATGTTGTAAAAAAGAAAACTTTGCGTTCTTCGCGTTGGGTATTAAAAATTAATCCTTTTAGAATTACAATAGTGTCATTACATAACAGCTTGATTTAATACAAATTGTGTTATTTTATGACGACCCCATAGTAAACAGGGAAAAGCAATTAAAGGGCTTTTCAAGAATGAAAAAAGACAAAATAATTGATGCTTTCAATCCCGATAGAAAGGAACTGTACGCCAAAAGGGAACATAAATTCAAATCAAAAAAAAAACAATATATAATCCTTGTTCACTCGATGAACGATTAAACCTTTTTTTTGATTGAATTTTTCAGCAGTAAAAATACTTGTCTACAATTTCCTGCAATAACTCCGGCTTACTAAAAACTTCACTACGAATGTTCCTGTCATTAAATTTTCGCAAATTCTCAATAATTTCACATATCATTTTCTCACTGAAAACACCGTGTTTGAGGTAGATATCTTTTGTTTTTTCAAGTTCGGCAGCCGATTCATAACAAGATACGGGTAAATGAGTGAGATGATTTGTCATATCTTCGTTTCCCGACTTGTGAATGTTGAAATCAACATAAGTATTTTTCGCTAAGTTCAATGCATTTTCCATTTCAAAACCATGTCTGGCAGCAGTAACAAGTCCTGCAAACAGCAAATGCAGGTTTGCCGATCCGTCCGATGCTCTGAATTCTATCGTTTGTTTATCGGAAAAATCCCTGTTTTCAGGTTTCTCATTCGGATTTACAATTCCACTCATGTCAGTTCCTGTATTCCAGCCAAGTGGAACACGTACAAGAGCAGAACGGTTTCTATCGCCCCAACAAACTGTAGTTGGAGCTTCCTGATGGGGTACAAGTCTGAAATATGAAGTGGGATTAGTATTTCCGAAAGCTGTGAGCGAAGCAGCACAGGTCATAAATCCTGCAATAGCTTTGTAAGCTGTTTCGGTAAGTTTTCCTTTTTTAATGTATTGATTAATTCCATCTTTCATTATGCAGGTGTGTATATGCATGCCGCTTCCGGCTTTCCCTACTGTAATTTTTGGTGCAAATGTAATATCAAGTCCGTAGCGGTAAGCAAGTTTGTTTATAATCCATTTACCCATTAGTAATTGGTCAACTGCTTCGGTTACAGGCACGGGAAGAAATTCAATTTCGTTTTGTTCATAAATTTTTCCATCTTGTACAAAATTTCCCACTTCGCTGTGTCCATACTTCAACTTACAGCCAACCTTTGAAATATAATACATGGCTTCACATCTGAATTCTTCAAATTTACTGAATGGTGCAGCTTCGTGATATCCTTTTTGATCAGCCGCTCTGAATGTATTTTCTTCTTTCCCTATTACATAATATTCCAATTCGCCCATGGCATAAAATTCCAAACCGTTGGTTTGTTGCATAAACGTACGGTGTGCTTTTTCGAGAATATATTCAGGGGAATTCTCGAGTGGTTTTCCGTTTTTGTTGAAGTATGAACAAAGAAATCCCAATGTGGGAATTTG
>CAYQWD010000532.1:0-1975 GCA_964420955.1 uncultured Paludibacter sp.
TTTTATTCAATATACAAGCCTGCTTTCCGATCACACTTCTGAATCGTCTGATGCCATATTTTCTCTACATGAATTTGACGATATCAATCAGTTTATCGAAGAAAGTATGAAAGACGACCGGCTTACGCGTAAACGAACCAAAATCGAAAAAAATGGCAGGGTTTTTATGGTACGTTGCATCGTTTTTCAGGATAATACTTTCGAAATATCTATAAACGATATTAGTTTACAGGAACGTGAAAATGAGCTTAAACACCACCTTACCCAAAACATCGCACACGAACTAAAAACTCCCGTCAGCAGTATTCTGGGTTATATGGAAAGCATTCTGACAAATCCGGAAATTGATGAAGAAAGAAAGAAATTTTTTATTGAACGCTCATTTCAGCAAGCTCAACGACTCAGTGCTTTGCTTCAGGATATTTCTACATTAAACAAAATGGATGAAGCCAATAAACTCTTCGAAAAAGAAATTTGTGAAGTTTCTGATATCATTGAAGATGTTTTGTTTGATGTACACTTGCAACTTGAACAGAAAAACTGCACGGTTATCAAAAATTTTAATAATAAAATGCCAATTCAAGGCAATAGATCGCTACTTTATTCAATATTCAGAAATCTTACCGACAACGCTCTTTCTCATGCGGGCGAAAACCTTACTATTGATATCAGCTGTTACCGCGAAGACGAACAATATTATTATTTCTCGTTTTCTGATAATGGAGTGGGAATTTCTGATGAACATTTAAACCGGATTTTCGAACGCTTTTATCGGGTTGATAAGGGTAGAAGTCGTAAAATGGGTGGTACCGGATTGGGCCTGTCCATAGTGAAAAATGCTGTAGGTTTTCACAAAGGTAGTATATCTGCAAAGTTATCGCCTGCAGGTGGTTTAAGTTTTGTTTTTTCTCTCCGTAAATATTGAGAAATAGATTTTTATTATTTTTATAAAACAATCCTGTAATCAGTTCCAAATTGAAATATTTTTTATAACAATTATTTCAAATAGTAATTAATACAAAGAAATCTCATTTTTAATTAGTGCTTAAAATTTCAACACCGGCTTATTTTTACTATCTTTGTAACCAATTTTTAAATAAGAAAATAATATTGCTGATATGAAATTTACTAAAATGCACGGAACCGGTAACGATTATATATACGTTAACGGTTTTGCTGAAATTATAGACAATCCTGCTGCTTTTGCCATAAAATACAGCGATCGGCATAAGGGAATTGGTTCCGATGGACTGGTAATTATTTTACCTTCCGATAGCTGCGATTTCCGTATGCGTATGTTTAATGCCGATGGTTCTGAATCGGAAATGTGCGGAAATGCTTCGCGATGTATAGGTAAATACGTGTATGACAAAGGTATGACAACCAAAACTGAAGTAACGCTTGAAACTCTTGCCGGTGTTAAGGTGTTAAAACTTTTTTTGGGAGCCGATGGAAAGGTAAATACTGTAACTGTTGACATGGGTGAGCCGATTCTTGCTGCAGCAGAAATTCCAACCGTATTTGCTGATGAAAAAATTGTTGATAAACAAATTGAGTTTAGCCCCGAAATAAAATACAACATTACCGGAGTTTCGATGGGTAATCCACATGCAGTAATTTTTACACAAAATATTGATAAGCTGAATTTGCCGCAAATTGGACCTGTTATTGAAAATGCTCCCGTTTTTCCCCGCCGAACGAATACCGAATTTATTGAAATTATAACACCGGATTATATAAAAATGCGGGTTTGGGAACGTGGCTCGGGCGAAACTATGGCTTGCGGAACCGGTGCATGTGCTTCGGTAGTTGCAGGTGTACTCAATGGCATAACCGAAAGAAAAACAACAGTGGAATTGCTCGGAGGAAAATTACAGATAGAATGGAGTGATGTCGATAATCATGTTTACTTAACTGGCGAAGCTGTAACAGTATACGAAGGAGAAATTTAAATAATTTACTATTTAAATCATTT
>CAYQWD010000533.1:0-1969 GCA_964420955.1 uncultured Paludibacter sp.
TTGTTCTCCAGAAATGTAGAAGAGAGTATACTTTTTGGCGATTTAAAATTGGTGGCTTTCATCACTCCCTCGTTAAAACGACCAAGATGTGTAAATGTGATAAAATCCGAAGTCTCACAAAATCCGAAATTGTGTGGATTTATGCTGAAAATATCGTACATTAAAATCCATTTATTTTCGCCAATGCGTTTCCACATATTGGGCGCTTCGCAGGAGCGGGGCTCAAAATCAACCCATTTATCTTCGAAAACATATCCGCTGTGAATACTGTCAGAAAAGGCAATTCTTATTCCGGCCGGATTTTCCTGCGCTACATAGGTCATGCAAAATTTTCCGTTTGGCATGGGGCAAATATCCGCATCCAATATCTGAATTTTTTCATTCGGGTGTTCAAAAAGAATTTTTGGTACGGAAGTCAATTTTGTAAAAGCGTTATCGGTATAAGCATAATAGAGTTTTGTTTTTCCATTACCAATACGCATAGTAAAGTAAATCATTAATTTACCGGCTGCAGCATCGTAAGTGGTTTGGGGTGCCCAGGCACAACCAACATTTGCAAATTCAGGGAAGCTTTTATCAATTCGCACATTATTTCTTGTCCAGTTAATCAAATCAAAAGATTTCATGAGCACAAATCCATGATTATTTCCCCAGCCAAATAATTTATCGTCTCTGTCCCATGTTGTGGTTCTGTAACCCTTTTCTTTTGCAAAAATGTGAGGGTCGCGTATTCCTCGCTGATCGGCAATCGAATCACCTGCAATCACTGCTTCGCCGTTGTTTACCGCTGTAAATGTATAACCATCATGGCTTGTGGCTAAAAACAAACTGTGTGTCGGATCGTTGAAAAATACAAAAAGGTAAGCACCCATTTTGCTTTCGGCGGGTATTTTATTTTTTTTAAATTTGTTGGGTGTAGCGTTTAAATTCACAAATAAACATATACAAGTTATTGCAAAAAAAACAAATTTCCGATTTCTCATAATTTTTTTAGTTAGTAATTTTTCTGTTAATCTATTCTCAATATATTTTGATAAGTTTGTGTTCTAAATTAGAATGTACTATTCAGGAAGCGTATCAAGTTTTTAATAACCTGATAAGTGTCGTAAGGTAAAATTATATTTCGTGTTTCATTTTTTATCAACTTATTTTGAACACTTGTTTGCGTTTTTTACATTCAGGCATCATCTAAATATAAACAAAACTGCTTGATTGCAAAAAAATCAAGCATTATTGTTAGGAGTTTGTCAAAAGATAAATTAACTTCTACGGATTGAAAAGTTCAAGGTATTTCAATATTTCAAATAACATAGTAGAGTTGGAATTAAAAACATTTCATATACTTCACCCAAAGTTTTATAAACAGATTAATGAGCAATTCCGAAGATTATATAAACCCCGATTGCAAAACTAATGTAAACTTTTGTTTTTGAAGTGGACTTAAAATCAAATTGGGAACACTTTTTTTTAATGTTTTGAAAACCGATACATTTCGGCGGCTGCCAGTAGAAATGCGCCTACGCCAAAATTCGATGTGGAATTTGCATCCACTATCTGCCCTGGAATAGCTTTTTCGCCTATTGGTTGAATGAAACCAACACGACCATCGGATTGCATAGCTTTATTTATTAGGTAATTCCATCCTTTGAGTGCAGTTTTCTTAAATTTTGAAGGTTTCAAAAACCCATTATTTATTCCCCAAAGGTAGCCGAAAGTAAAAAAAGCAGTCCCGCTTGTTTCGGGTCCAGGGGCATGCAGTTCATCGAGCAGACTGCGTGTCCAGTATCCATCTTTATGCTGTGTTTTTTGCAGTGCAACAGCCATTTTTTTATATTGATTTATAAAATGATTTCTATGTTTGTAATCTTCAGGTAAATCGTTTATAATACGGGCTAATCCGGCAAAAAGCCAGCCATTTCCCCTTGCCCAAAAGTCTTTCAGTCCGTTTTCACTTTTGTGTTTTGGAAAG
>CAYQWD010000534.1:0-1967 GCA_964420955.1 uncultured Paludibacter sp.
AAATCAGTTAAACTTGCAATTTTGACAGGTTTCCCCGTATCGCAACTTTTACGCGCTGCTACGCCGGTCAGAATTGCAAAAGCGCCATCTCGTACGTTCGCCGATTGTTTAAATGGATCATCTTTAATCTTACGCCATATTTTATCGTGCATTATTACATCGCCACCGCCATGTCCTTCGGCTTGCGGAATTCGTATATAATTTCGTTTTCCGAAATTTCGCGTAACCATTATTTCATCATAATCGCCATCGTGGGTCGGATTGCTTTCCTGTATCCATGCATCAATGCGCCCTTTGGTGCCGTTAAATGCAATGCGATAGCCTTCGTATGGCGAATAGGCAGTGAGCGAATACGATACCTGAACGCCGTTTGCATACTTTATGGATGCACACATTTTATCGAAGATATCAATATCTTCTTTAAAAACACAACCATCACGAAGGTAACCATCGTAATGTTCATTGTCTGTATAAAGCATTTTGAAATATGCATTTTTATTCACATCCCAGTAAAAATTGCATGTGCCTGTATGTGGACAATTCCGACAGTTTGTAGCGCGTTGTTTGCCGTTTTTACCATAAAACTCAAGCGCTCCATAAGCAAAAACTTCTTCGGGCTCTGAATTGAGCCACCATCCTAATAAATCGAAATGATGTGATGCTTTGTGCAGCCATAGCGAACCGCCAAACTCACGGCGGCGATGCCAGCGACGGAAATAATCGGCGCCGTGACTTGTATCGAGATACCATTGAAAATCCACTGAAGTAACTTCTCCTATTTCACCGGAATTGATTAGTTCCCAGATTTTAGCACGGTGAGGCGAAAAACGATAGTTAAATGTTACAATTACTTCTTTACCGCTTTTTCGTTGTGCATCGAGTATAGCCTGACATTTTACCTCATCGGTCGTCATGGGTTTTTCGGTAAGAACATTACAGCCAAGTTCAAGCCCGCGTACAATAAACTTATCGTGTGTAGAATCTACAGTATTAACAAGTAAAACATCAGGTTTGCTTTCCTGCATCATTTTTTCAAAATCGGTGTAGGTTTTACAGGTAGCACCCATGTATTTCTTCGCTGCTTCAAGTCTTCCTGGATTGATATCGCAAAGTCCTACATATTCTACCAAATCGCCATAATCCTCTATAACTTTTTTGCCCCACATCCTTGCTCCGCGTGAACCTGTACCAACAAGTGCAACTCGAGTTTTGGTACTTTTAAGGGTTTCTGTTTTTTTCTTTTTTTGAGCCTCGCCAATTAATGGCATATTAGCAAGCAACGCTGCTGCGCCTGCAGCTGCAGAAGTGCCCAGAAATTTTCGACGATTAATTTTTTTTTCCATTTTGTTTTAATTTTTTAGAACAAGACACTTCAAAACGACGTTAGACTTTTGAACGTTTCTTTGAGATAGAACAAAAAAACAAAGTCAAGTTAAAAAATCGTTAGACTGTTAAAAAGCTTCTTTTTAATAAAATAATGTGAAGATTAACATAACCAAAATAGCTGAATTCATTTTATTTATCAAATACTGTTTGAGTCAAATCTACAATTTCAATTACAAATAATTTTTGATCTGTTACCATTATTCGAAACAATATATATTCCTTTTTCTAAGTTACAACTTTCAACATTTTTATGCAATAGTTTGCCTGAAACAGAATAAATATCAACCGGTGTTTCACTGCTGAAAAAACCATTTTCAATTTTATAAACAATATTTTTATTGAATATATGTTGTACATGGCTATAAATTCCGGTAAAAATAATTTTAGTAACTGTCAACCCGCTTGAACCTGAAGTTTTAATAGTTACATCATCGTCTCCGGTAGTTTTTGGTGTAAATATAACAGAAGTTTCTGAATTGGCAGCAGTTGGATAAGCTGTTTTTTCGTTTCCGCTTCCTCCATCGCTAATAATTATTGGGCGTGCAGTACTTGAATTTGTAAACACACATTCAATAGAAGTA
>CAYQWD010000535.1:0-1956 GCA_964420955.1 uncultured Paludibacter sp.
GATCGATTGATGCGCGTTTCCTTCCGGCTATTCTCAAAGGTATAAATGATCGTATGGAACAGGGTCCGCTTACCGGATCGTATGCACGCGATGTACGCGTAATTGTGTACGATGGTAAAATGCACCCAGTTGACTCCAATGAAATCTCATTCCGTCTTGCCGGACGTAATGCTTTTGCTCAGGCATTCAAGGATGCAGGACCGAAACTTCTTGAACCTATTTACGATGTTGTAGTTCTTGTACCTTCTGACCGTATGGGCGATGTAATGAGCGACCTGCAGGGACGCCGTGCGATGATTATGGGAATGCAAAGTGAAAAAGGTTTCGAAAAACTTTCGGCAAAAGTGCCACTGAAAGAACTCAGCAGTTATTCAACAACTTTAAGTTCTCTTACTGGTGGTAGAGCTTCATTTACCATGAAATTTGCCAGCTATGAACTTGTACCTGCTGACATTCAAGACAAACTGCTAAAAGAATACGAAGCAACCAAGAAAGAGGAAGAATAGTATTTTTAAAACAAAGAGCAAAGATTAAAGATTAAAAAGTAAAGACGACTGGCAACTTACAACAGACGACAGACGATGAACAATGAACTTTATGTACTTTACAACTTGATATAATTTATGAACTTTGCAACTTTATAAACTAAAAAAACCGGCTGGAAGTAACTCCAACCGGTTTTTTTTATAAATTCAAAAGAAAAAATCATTTTTTTCCTTCCATACGTTTTGCATAACGGTTCATAAACTTATCAACACGTCCTGCGGTATCTACAAGCTTCTGTTTGCCTGTGTAGAATGGATGCGAAGTATTCGATATTTCGAGTTTTACAACCGGATATGATACTCCGTCAATTTCAATGGTTTCTTTCGTGTTCACTGTTGAACGTGAAAAAAATGTATCGCCGTTCGACATATCTTTAAATACGACTGTACGATAGTTTGCTGGGTGAAGTCCGCTTTTCATATCTGAATTTTTATTTTATTTTCCCGTTGATTTTAATTTTGGCTTGCAAAGGTACTAATTTTCATTCAATAAACAATAATTGTTGATAAAATTTCTGATTTTTTTGTCAATAGAAAAAACATTTTTCTACTTGCAAACATTCGGGTTTTGCTTTGTTATTCAATTTTTATTTTGAACCTAAATATAATAAAAACATACCGAGCAACACACCAATCAAATCAATCATTTTCAGCTTCATATTTCTATCATGCAAAACCAGTCCGCCAAAAATAAAAGGTACTATTACACCTGAGCGCCGAATGGTAGCCACAACCGAAATCATTGAATCAGGCAAGCTAAGAGCATAAAAATATGCAAAATCAGCTGAAAGTAAAAGGACAGATATAAACCCTATTGACCATCGAAAACTGAAGGGCGTTGTGCGCTTTCGGGTTGGATACCAAAGTAACATAGTAATGGCGGACATGATAATTGCCTGATAAAATGTATAATATACAAGCACACTCATGTGATTTATGCTTTTGAGCAAATATTTATCATATAATCCACTTACGGCTCCTGTAAGGGTTGCAATTATAATAAACCAAAGCCATTTACTGCTTTTTACAGAATAGCCTTCGCGTTTGCCGGCAAAAGAAAAAAGCAGAAATGAAATCAATGTTACAATAACTCCTACTGTTTGAAATCCGTTGAGTTTTTCGCCAAAAATCAGAACTCCACCAATTACAACCCAAACAGGCTGGGTCGATTTTATGGGCGAAGCAATGGTAATAGGCAAATGTTTTATGGCAAAATAGGCAAAAAGCCATGAGGTGAGCACGATAACAGCTTTAAGAATCAGTAAAAGATGTGTATTAATATCAGCCAATGGAACGAAAACAGAAGTGCTGTCAAGAAAATTTGTGAATCGTGAAAGCAGCACAAAGGGCAAAAGTATCAAACAGGAAATGAGAATGGAACTAACCAGTACCGGAATTACTGCATTGTTTT
>CAYQWD010000536.1:0-1943 GCA_964420955.1 uncultured Paludibacter sp.
CAATGGGTTGCATTTATACGCCGGAACCGATATAACCGATATCGATTACATGATTTCGTGTTACGCTGAGCTTGCTAAACTTGCAATGGATTTTCCTGAAATTGAATACCTGAATTTCGGTGGCGGATTTGCGTTGAATGAAAGTGGCGAATATAATGTCGATTTTGAATTATACAGTATAAAGGTTTCTGAACTTATGGAAAATATATCGGCACAAAAAGGAAAGCGAATTAAAATGATACTTGAGCCCGGAAGAATGATTGGAGGAGATGCCGGATATTTTGTTTGTCGCATAACTGACATAAAAAAACGCCCCGATAAAACTTTAGTGGGCGTAAATGCTTCTACAGTGCAGTTTTCACGTCCTTTATTGTATCCTGCTGAGGCGCGACATCCGGTTGCAATAATCAGAAACGGTAAAATAATGGCTGATACAAAGACTCAGATTTCAACTGTTTTCGGCTGCTCTACTTATTCACGCGATATTTTTGCACACGATGTTCAACTTCCGGAATTGGAAATAAATGACATAATGGTATTCGGGAATGCAGGTTCGTACTGTGCATCATCGTATATGCATTTTCTTGGTTTCCCTAAACCGGAAGAATATTTTATATAACCCCAAACCCCCGAAGGGGCTTTTTAAAACTTTTCCAAAGTTTTTCGAACTTTGGAAAAGTTAAATAAAAAAATATGAGAATTGAACTTGTTGAAGGTAAAGAAGCTGAAAATTTATTCGATAAAGTTAGTTCAGCTGTTTACGCGGGAAATAAATATTTTCGCGGTACGGATAAAAGTGTCGAAAAATTAGTGCTGCACGAAAGTCGGGCATTTGCAAAACATGCAAATGTTAAGCGATTCGTTTTGTTTGATGGAAACAATGCTGTTGCCCGTTTTGTATTGATACATGACGCAAAATTGCCTGAATATGTGCAAATTGCCTATTTTGAAGCATTAAATGGACTGGGTAATATTTACAAACTGATTGAGCCGGAAATAAAAAAACATTTTCAGCGGTGTAATAAAGTTATAGCCGGACTGAACGGACATTTGAATTATGGCGCTGGAATTTTACTGAACCGGTTTGATGAAGTTCCTGTCTTCGGATTACCTTATCAGCCTGAATACTTTGCTCATTACTTCAAAGATTTTTATCGCAAACGTATGTTTACGTTCAGAATTGATATGAATATTTACGCTACCTGGGCAAATTCGTTTCAGCACCGGCGCGAAATTCCCGGACTGAAACTTCGGTTTATGGATAAGAAAAAAATTAAATCCGAAAGCGCCATTTATACTTATCTCAATAATAAAGCTTTTAAGAATCATCCTTACTGGGCTGACAGGGCGGAAGAAGAAGACATGGAATTGTTTTATCCGTTCCGACATTTGCTCGATAACGAAAACCTTGTTTTTGCCGAAGTGGATGGCAAACCGGTTGGTTTTTTCCTCTGGTATCCCGATTTTAATCAGATGGTGAATTCTCACCGTGATTTAAATCTGATAGATATGATTAAATTCAGAGCCGGCATTCGTCCGGATACTTTCCGGTTTACAGAAATCGGCATTATTCCGGAATATCAACGCAGTACGTTGGCTTTTAATTTAATTCAAAAACCATTGAAATATATTATGGAGCAAGGTTACCAATTTTGTGAAGGCGGTTTTATTTTTGAAGAAAATACAGCATCCGTGGCTTTTGCAAAAGGACTTTTCAAACGAAGCCTCGGTGTAAAGCCCGATTTTTACAGAGAATACGCAGTGTTTGAGAAAAAGTTAATTTGAAAATGTTTTAATCCTCATCTGTCAATTTGTTGTATTCCACAACTTTTTACCCCGAAATGCAGGAAATTATTTAAATGCATTACTTGCTAAAAATTGATTCAATATATTTAGTCGAGCCTTAAAAAGCCCATTTACGATTATAAAAAATTAAAAAAATG
>CAYQWD010000537.1:0-1718 GCA_964420955.1 uncultured Paludibacter sp.
GCTTTCTCCAAAAAGTTTCAGAAATGCCTTGTACAACCTTACGGGCAATAAATGAAAATATGGCAGCATCGACAAAAATTTATTTTCGCAAATCTGCTGATGTCCCCCAAAGGGATTTTGCCAAGGGGGAAATGCAAAAAACACAACACTACCAGGTGCCATCAAACCTTTCATCAGTCCCATAAATTTATCCTGATCGTGTATATGTTCAATTACATCGCGTAGGATAATAAGATCAAATTTCGCTTCAAATTCTTTAATGTCGTAAATGTTATCGCTGATAAGATGAATGTTGGATGCAAACGGATATGTACTGTAAAACGCTTTTGCTTTTTCAATTTTATGCGTACTGAAATCTACACCAGTACAAATACAACCCATATCAAGAAATGGTTTCAGATTACCTGCTTCACCACAGCCAATTTCGAGTACCTGCATGCCTGCTTTCAGCGGAAAAACTTCGCTGATAAACGGAACTATGTGCTTTTGTGTGCTCAAAAACTGTTCGTTCAAATACTGTAACGGATCTCGATGTCGTTGTTGCATAAGAAATTAATGTACCAATTTTTTAAAGTGCCAATTTGCCAATGTGTAATCAAAACGCTGAAGGCTTATTGTTTACACAGTGTAAGCATGTGATTTTCTGCAATGATTCTGTTACTCACGCTCCCTCTCCTTATGGAGAGGGTTGGGGTGAGGTTTATCCCAATGTTTCAATTGCTTTTCTGATTCTATATATGGTTTCTTCTTTGCCAATAAGGCTCACTATATCAAACATGTGTGGTCCTTTCGATTCGCCAACTACCGACAGACGGAAAGCATTCATAACAGCACCCATATTATAAGCATTACTGGCAATCCACGCTTTAACGGTTTCTTCGGTTTTTATGGCAGAAAAATCATCGACTGTTAAAAGTACTTCAATTAATTCCTTCATCAAAGCAGGTGTTTCTTCTTTCCAGCGTTTTTGAACTGTTTTTTCATCGTAACTTTCTGGTGAAATAAAGAAGAATGATGACTGACTCCAAAGTTCGTTTACGAAATTAGCACGCTCGCGCACAAGCGAAACGATTTTTTGAACCTTTTCTGAATCTTCAATTATGTCCTTCTCAACAAGTATTTGTTGAAATAAATAGGTCAAGTCATCAATTGATTTGTTTTGCAGATATTTATGGTTGAACCATTTCCCTTTTTCGTAGTCGAATTTTGCTCCGCTTTTACTCACTCTGTCTAACGAAAACTGATCAATCAACTCTTGCATCGAGAAAATTTCCTGTTCGGTGCCTGAATTCCAACCCAGCAAAGCCAAAAAATTTACTACTGCTTCGGGAAAATAGCCGGCTTCGCGGTAACCCGATGATGTTTCGCCTGTTTTCGAATCTTTCCACTCGAGCGGGAAAACAGGAAATCCAAGTCGATCGCCATCGCGTTTACTGAGTTTTCCGTTGCCGTCGGGTTTTAGCAGCAAGGGTAAATGTGCAAATTGCGGCATTTGCGTCGTCCAGCCCAAATATTCGTAAAGCAATACATGGAGTGGTGCAGAAGGCAGCCATTCTTCACCACGAATGACGTGGGTTATTTCCATTAAATAATCATCAACTACATTTGCCATGTGGTAGGTGGGAAGTTCGTCAGCTGATTTAAATAGTACCTTGTCATCGATTACTGAAGAGTTAATAATCACTTCCCCTCTAATCAAATCCTGTATTTTTATATCA
>CAYQWD010000537.1:1728-1939 GCA_964420955.1 uncultured Paludibacter sp.
GGTTCTATTTTGATACGAACAACGTATTGTTCGCCATTAGCTAAGCGACTTTTTACTTCGGAGGGCGAAAGTGTTAACGAATTTGTCATCAAATCGCGCGTTGAAGCATCGTATTGGAAATTTGCAATTTCAGCACGTTTCATTTCCAGGTCAGTCGGAGTGTCAAAAGCAAAGTAAGCCAAACCGGCATCGAGCAATTGTTCAACATATT
>CAYQWD010000538.1:0-1930 GCA_964420955.1 uncultured Paludibacter sp.
CATTGTCAGAACTTTGACAATGGTTGATAACTTTTGAAAAACAGCGAAAAAACAGATATAATTAGTTACTTTGTGTTGGCTCTTGATAGCGGAATTGGAATATTTCTTTTTGCAGAAGCTTTCTGTGTTCCGTATTTGTAAGTCAAATTGTAGGTGTTTCCACTTGTTGGCATATTAAACTCACGTGTATGAACCACAATATCAACCTGGCTTTTGCCTGCCGTTTGTAACGATTTGAGATTAAACGACACGATACCACTCAGATTAAAATGGGGATAATCTCCATTAGCATTGTGTCGAAATTCTAGATGAATTTTTCCATCGCTGTATGTTTTCCGGCTATCTGAAACCAAATTGATGAAGTGAATTTTGTTACCTCCCGGATAATCGAAACGCACATTCAGAAAATCACTGCCAATCCACATATCGCGAATGTACACAAAATCGTTCCCGATACTGTCCTGCGTGGCAGGTGTAATTTTGAAAATTCCTTTCGTGAGCACTTCGTACACATCGTTCAGTTTAATATTATGGTTGTACGAAGCTCCGGCAGGTTTATCAGATAGTAAAGTGTAGTTAGCAATCACCCGCTGTCCATCTTTTGGGCGATAATACTTAAGATTCGATGCTGCCGTCCACAGACGTTTGTTATTATCAAGATTCAAAAAGAAAGCAGTGTTGTTTTCCGGATTTTCGACCGTGGCAATGTCAATTACAAAATTATCAAGCGAATAACCTTCATCATCGGAACAAGCTGCCAGCATCAAAAGTGGCAATAAATAAAAAATAAGACTTTTCATATAATTTTTCTCCTTTATAATTAAAATTTAAAATTTCATTTTCATCAATAGTTAGATGTTGTAAGCGATAAAATTGTTGCAAGTTACTAATTAAAAAAACTTAAAATTTCGGAGTAGCAAGAATAAATACAATTCAGCAATCAATTAAATATTAAAATTCGCTGATGCATTAACAAGCAGAATTACTGATAGATTTATCGGAGAAAATTTTTTTTCAAATCAAAAAATCACTACTGACCGATAATAAATAGTTTGAATTAATTTTTTTAGCTTGTTAGATTCCTCACTGTGTTCGGAATGACATACAATCAATAAGTTAGGTTTTTGGGAGGAGACAGGTTTGCGGCTTCGCCGCCAAGCAGTCTCCTCCCAACCATAATCAATACAAAGCATTGTCATTCAGGGCGCAGCGAAGAATCTCAGATGTTTAGTAGGTTAGTAGTGTGAAAAAATAAAAAAAGAAGGCGCATTGTGATATAAAATGAGCTGAAATTTAAATTACATTTGCATCAGATTGAACAAAAAATCAACGTAATTAAATTCATAAAGTTTTATTCATAATATTCAGACGAATAAATCGCCGATTAAAAAACAGCAAAAAAATACATGTTAATTAAACCCGAAACAATTTCTGCAATAATTCAACTGTCAGAAAATCAAGCTCAGCCATTTTATCTTTATCAAACTTTAATTATTCAGGAAAACTGTAAAATTTTCAATCAGATAGCATATCCCGAAAAAAGTATTCATTTTGCATCGATGGCAAATGCCAATGCTGATTTTCTAAAAATCATCAGGCAAGAGAAACTGCATATTTTTGTAAACTCACCTTTGCATTTAGAAGCCGCACTGCATGCAGGTTTCCGTTCGAATGAAATTATTTATACCGCCTCCGGATTATCAGAAGGGATTTTAAAACTGATTGGGGAATCTGACTTGCAGGTCAATCTCGATTCGTTGAATCAGCTTAAGCTTTGGACGGAACTTTTTCCCGGGAAAAAAGCGGGAATACGATGCAATATTGGCGATTCAGTAAAACCTTATTCTTCACATGCCGGAGCTTTTATAGGGAAAGAAAGCCGGCTTGGATTTACGCTTGATGATTTAAAACAAATTCATGATAAAACAAC